>JBBDKX010000036.1 GCA_040879145.1 Candidatus Spechtbacterales bacterium
TTGTTTTTTTAGTATCTGCGGTTTCATTTACTTTTCCTTTTTTGCCTGCCTGCCGGCAGGCAGGCCTGCCTGCCGCGCTTTGCTTGACGCAGGTAGGTTTTTCAATATAACCTCCCGAACCTTGCCCAATATCAACACCACAGAAGAAACAGCATCATCATTTGCTGGAATGGCGACATCTACATTGGCGGGATTAACATTTGTATCTGTTATAGCAATTGACTTAATCTTCATTCTCCTTGCCTCCTTTGTAGCAATTTCATTTTCACGGGCATCCGTAATGAAAACCGCATCAGGCAATTTTTCCATCTGCTCAATACCGCCGAACACATGTTCAAGCTTTTTAATCTCTTTTTCCATTTCTAAACGCTCATGTTTTGGGTATTTTTTCCACTCTTCAGTCCCCTTCTTTTCTTTCAGCTCCTTAAGATGCGTGACTCTTTCACTAATGGTCGCCCAATTCGTAAGTGTTCCCCCAAACCAACGATTTACCAGATAAGGCATTCCTACAGCTTCGGCTGTTTCTTTAACCGCCTCGCGCATAGGAAGCTTGGTTCCCACAAACAATATAACCTTTCCCTCTTCTGCAAGGCTTTTTATAACCTCCAGGGCCTCATCAAGTTTTTCACTTGTGCGAGCAACATCTATGATGTGTACATTGTTTCGCACACCAAAAATATACGGAAACATCCCCGGATGAACATGGCTTTTTAGGTGTCCAAATTGAACCCCAGCCTCAATAAATACCCTTAACTCTTTGGGTATGTCTGCTATATTTTCTTCTTCTGTTTTTTTAACCTCAGCTTCTGAGGTCTCTTTTTTGGTTTTTGGCATATGCTTGAAAGTATACCTAAAAAAAATTTTTATGGCAACCCCTCTCTACAAAATTGATAAAAAAAAGAACCCGTTGTCAGCAGGTTCTTTTCAAAGTTCTTTGTTGTTGTCACAATCCACACAATCATCAACATCCTCGGTTCTTTCATAATCTTCAATATGGTCAAGGTGATTTTTAATCAAGCTTTCATCATCAGTTCCAAATATGCGGCGCCTAATAAGGTCTTTAAGCATAAATTTTCCACCGGCTCCGACTCCGAGTATAATAATTGTTATCATAAAGAACGGTGTAATAAATCTTGGCAATCCAGCCACATCCAAGGCATTCAATATATATACCCCTGCTGTGAATACGGTAACACCCAACGCAACCAGTTCTCCGTGTCTTTTTTGCGGGATACCCGGCCTTACTATAGCAAATATGACATTATGCGCGACATAGCTGGATAAAATAATACTGTAACTCCATAAGTAGTCATCAACAAGCCGGACGCCTCCAAAAGCATCTACCGTTAAGAGCATCAGTATAATGCCTGTGGTATATACGCTTAAAAAATAGAGGGCGCTATTGTGCCTTTTGCGCTGCACTTTTGGCAAAGTTATGATTTTCGCAATTGATGCTAAGGTAATTATAGCCACTGTAATATCGATAGCTACAAAAGCCGCGTCCGGCATAATTTTGAAATTCCAAAACTGGAAACCTGCCAACAGTCCTACAAAAAACAGTACAGCAACGAAGCCCGTACCAACAAACTCGCCGTAAGAAGGCTGTGTTTTGGCATTGCCATTACTGTTCTTTTTTTCTATCTGCTCTTTTCTCTTTCTTTCCCTGTACAAAAGCGTACTTAAGAGAGAATAAGATAAATCAGCTGCCGCATAGGCCGCAACCACAGACGGTAAAAGAATCTCATCTGTAAAGCGCTTTCCTGTTGCGGACCAAAAAACAAGCGCTGTTATCAGAAGAGTAAAAATCATAACCGCCCAACGCAACACGGGGATAGCATCGCTTGGCGTTCTTTTTCCTATGAAATCCTTCATCTTAAACCACCTCCTTTCTTTCTGGATTGTTCAAGTTCTGCTTAAATTTAAACACAATTAGTTTTTTTTGACAACAACGCAACCACAACAAGTACTCACGGACGAATAAGCTTACGTCTTTCTTTATTTAGCCATACAAGGGGTTTACATGAAATTATATTTGCTATATAATATTTTTGTTTGTTACACATTTAATATTATTCATGAAAAAAGGAATACATCCCGAATACCATACAAAAGCAAAAGTAAAGTGCGCTTGCGGCACTGAATTTATAGTTGGCTCTACACTTAAAGAAACTGAAGTTGAAACCTGCAGCAGGTGCCACCCCCTGTACACAGGACAGGAACGCGGAGCTATTAAAGGAGGACGTGTTGAAAAATTCCAGGAACGTCTCCAGAAAAAAGAGGGCTACAAGAAAAAATCTGAAAAACGAGCACGAAAAACCGAAGAAAAAACCTAAGCTCGCTTCGCTCGCTTAAACCGCTGATAAATGCAGATAAAGCTGATAAGATGCGGATAGTATCGGCATAGAATCTGTTAAAATCAGCATAAATCCGCGGTTATTGTGAGGCAAAGCCGAACAGATGATGGCCTCTGAAGAAAGAAAAAAAATAAAAGAAGAGTATGATTCTATTACAAATAGCCTCTCGTCTCAAGAGGTTATTTCGGATCATAAAAAATTACAGGAACTTTCAAAGAGGCATCGTGAACTAAAAGAGTTGCTTGATATACAGGAAAAAATAGTTAAAGTTGAAAAAGAAATACAGGAAAATGAGCAAATAGCCGAAAGTGAGACTGAAGAAGAACTCAAAACGATGGCAGAAGAAGAACTTGAAAAAGACAAGATTTTGCTGGATGGCTTACAAAACGACTTAAATGAAAAACTATATCCTGAGCCGGGCGCGCATATTAATGAGGTAATTATGGAAATACGAGCGGGAGTAGGCGGAGATGAGGCAGCGCTTTTTGCGCAAAATCTTTTTAATATGTATACAAGATACGCGGAGCTAAACGGATGGAAATTAAATATCATAGAGGAAAGTATAAGTGATCTAAAGGGTATAAAAGATGTAACACTTGAAATATCCGGTGAGGGGGTGTATTCAAAACTCAAAAATGAGAGCGGAGTGCACAGGGTGCAAAGAGTGCCTGAAACCGAAAAAAACGGCAGATTACATACCTCAAGCGCCTCTGTGGCGGTTTTACCCAAAGCGAAGCCTATAGATATTGAAATAAAACCGGAAGATGTAAAAATTGAAACTTTTCGTTCTTCAGGGCCGGGAGGGCAAAATGTCAACAAAGTAGAAACAGCTGTGCGTGTAATACATATACCTTCCGGTATTGCTGTAGCATCCCAAGTGCACAAAAAACAAGCGCAAAACAAAGAAGCTGCCATGACACTGCTGAGAAGCCGCCTGCTTCAGCAAAAGCAGGAAGAGGCAGAAAGAAAGATACGTGCCGAAAGAAAAGAGCAGATAGGTTCCGGGGACAGAAGTGAAAAAATAAGAACCTACAACTTCCCGCAAGACAGAGTAACAGACCACAGAATAAACCACTCATGGCATGGCATTGATAAAATTATGGCCGGTTACATTGACGAAATAGTTGCAGAAATAAGAAAAGAATTGTAAAATAGCAATCCATCGGCAAGCTCAGGATACTGAGTTTATCGAAGTATAGAAAATCCATCGGCAAGCTCAGGATACTGAGTTTATCTAAGTATGGAAATCCTGGCGCTTAAAATATCGGCTCCATGGAAACGTTCCTTAATTGTTCCTTAACAACCCTACGACCACTTCAAACTTGAGAGCATAAGCTTTCATTTATTAACGCTTATAAAACTAATTTTTATCCGGCTCTCAATTTGAAGTTCAGACTTGCAGTTTTAAATATGGTTTTTAAAAATTTGTTTAAACCTGTAAGTCTCGATTGAGAATAGGACAACCTCTACCATGCAAAACGACAACAAAGTGCTATTGCCACATCTTACGCAAACAACAGAAAATATTTCAGCCAGCTCTGCTCAAAATAGCGGACAGACAACGCAAAGCTTCAATTCAAATTTCATAGTAACAGTAGCTGATTCAGGCGCAACTGAACTATCCGGACCTCGATTTCATGAAAAAACACAGAAAACAGAAAAATCCTACAACAATGGGTGGGGTGGAAAAATAAAAAACACCCTAAAGAAAAAAAAATCTGTTATTGTAGCATTTGGAATTATTCTTACTTCCATCGTGGGAGGAGTTCTTCTTGCAAGTACGCTTAACTCAGGAACAGAAAGCCTGCAGTCAAACTTAACTGCGGCAGTAAATACTGAGACAGTAGTAACAACAAATAATACAAGCACGCTGAATATTACATCTGAAAGCGCGACGGGAGAAATCACACAAACTGCAAGTTACGGCGAAGGTACAACTCATCTTGCCAGAAAAGCTGTATCTGAATACCTTGCTGTAAGCGGTGTTGAACTAAACGCGGAACAAAAAATATACGCGGAAGATTACTTGCGAAAAGCAACAGGCTCACAATCTCTTGAAGAAGGAGATGTGTTAATATTCGCGGCAAGCAACATAAAATCCGCTGTTGATGCCTCACTGGCACTCCAAGAGTGGCAACTAAACAACCTTTCCCAGTACACACAAAACGTACAGTTATAAAACTAAAAACCCCGCATTGCGGGGTTTTTAGTTTTATTTCAAAAGGGATCTACGCGCTCCGACGGCACTATCGTCGCCGGAACTGCGTAGTAATAAATAATACTACATAATTTAAAAAATGTCAATAATTATCGGCCTTCCAGTATGTCTATATCTCGTTGATACTCTGCCGCTCTTTTCATAACCTGGTCTCCGTAAAACCTGTTGACACTCAAATTCCTCGTACAACTGCCTGAGTAATATATAAGCGCGGAACACCACTCAGAATTATATGTCTGGGCTCTCGCTCCACCATCGCCCAGCTTTACAGCAGAAGCGACAAAGGCGTCCAGTATAAGCCAAGGGTCCGCCGGACGTCCTAAGAGTGAAGAAACTCTGCTATGATACCCTAGCCACGTTGTCGGCAAAAATTGTGCCGGGCCCATAGCGCCTCCATAGCCAAATGGATACGGTGTATGTGCCGGACAACTAATAGATCCGTCCGCGCCTATTGTGGGCTTTGCGGAAGTTGTAATAGCATTATTAACACACATTGCAGGCCAACAAGACACTCTTGTATTATATGGATCCCGTCCAACACTTTGTGTAATTTGCAAAAAGGCCTGAACATCATTTCTTGCGTGGTCCGCTCTCATTATTCTTGGAATAAGGCTACCACTGTTTACTCCTCTTCCCATACCTGTCTCATCTACCAAAGTGCACTGCCCAACATTTGCACCCCAAGAACTTTCCTGTTTTAAGATAGACAAAAGAAGTGCCGGGCGAACACCTGTAATTTCTCCCGCCCGCTTAGCATAGTCGTATGCCTCTTCAAAAGTTACCGCGATACCCGCGCCTTCAAGACGAAAGATTTGATTTCTAACTTCCTGTATTGTTTTTTGTTTTATCTCTGCGATTTCCCTGTATTCATATTCCTTGGACTTACTGGCATCAAGAAGATTTTCTTTTTCATCTACCTTTTCTGCAACCTGGGCTCTTTGAATAGTTTGTATTTGTAAAAACTGTGACTGCTCATCCCTTTTTGCTTCCATTTCACGCTGTTCCTCTTCTATATCCGCCTTTATCTCTTTTACATCATCTAAGGTGAGTTTTAGCCCCTCCTGTAAATTTCTCCTTCTTGCAATATCATTAAAGAAATCCGAAAGCGTGTCCCCCATCAATAAAATTTCTACAGATGAAGTGTCTTCCATCTTATAAAGCCCTAAAATAATACTGCTCAAAAGTTGTTTTTGTTTCTCTTCCTTTTCACTTAACTCTTCTATTGCCTGCTGGTTTGTACTAATAGCAACCCCGGTTTGCTGTATTACCAGTTGAGTCTGTTGCTGTTGTAGGCGTATTTTTCTTATCTCTGCCTCAAGTATGGCAATATCTCTTTCATAACTTGCAGCTTCCTGACTATGTTTGTTTAATTCACCCTGTATTTCGTTAAGTTCCGCCTGAAGAAGTTCCAGCTGTTGTTGTAATTCTTTTTTTTCCTGTTCTATGGTTTTTTGATTTGTCGCAGAACCCTCCTCCTGGGCAAGCCCCGTAAAACCAAAAGAAAACACTGCAAAAGCAATAAAAAAAACCGATACAGACAAGCACATTACCAAAACGTTAAAGCGTCGCAGGCAGTGTGTATCTACCGGTTTTTTATTTATATTAAATTTTAGAGGGTCCTTTTTCATTATCCCCATTATAGCACAACAGAGAAATTTATTCGGAGTCTTCCTCAGCTTCGCGTTCTTCTCTCTTTTCTTCACTTTCTGTCTTTATTTCAGCAATCTTATCATCTTCATCTCCCTCAAGAGTTTCGTCTTCTTCTTCTTCCGGTTCTTCCTCGCGCGGTTCTTCTATCTTAAATACAACTTCATCCTGTTCAACTTGGGCAGTAACTGTTGAAGGAAGGTTAAGGTCCTGAACCAATATAGAATCTTCTATGTTTTCTAATACGGAAATATCCACCTCAACTCCATGTATAAGATCCTTCGGTAGTGCCTTAATGGGTAGCTCGTACATGTTTTGAACCAAAACACCTCCCTGCTCTTTAACAGCGGGGGCCTCGTTAATACTCTCAATATCAATAGAAATTTCAATTTCCGTATCCATAGGAAGCTGATAAAAATCAATGTGAACAAATTCCCCACTTACAGGATGTACCTGTACATCACGTACAAGAACAACGTTATCCTCCTCCTCCTGTTTTTGTGCCTGTGTGTCCTTATTATCTTCTCCTCTTTCTTTTTCTGCTTCAGACTCCTCTGTCTTTACTTTCATATCTAACGCTATCAAAGTTGTTTCTCCCGCCTCTTTATAGACATTTAAAAACGTCTTCTTATTCACAGAAAGAGATATTGGTTTTATCCTGGGGCCATACATAACACCGGGAATTGAACCTTCCTTTAGAAGGTCTTTTGCTTTTATTTTATCAGGGTCTCGTTTTTTTACTTTTAGATGCAACATGGTTTTGTTCGGCTCCGTCTCACAAAAAGTATAAAGTATAGAGTATGAAGTATAAAGGGTGCTTGTAAAAAGCTTTGCTCTATACTTTATACTGTATACTCTATACCTGAACGAGCGTGAAGCGCGAGTTTTAAGCTCGCGGAGCGAGCTTATTCTTCTAATGCCTTGTGGAGCTCCAGAACATCATCAGCTGTTATGGGCTTCATCTTCTTAAACTTATCTATATCTTCTTTTGCCATATCCGTCAACATGCCAACCGTTGTTACAAATCCGGTTCCACTCTTTAAGACGAAAACTATAGCAGAACTCTTGCACTCTGAACACTGTGTATATATATGGCTCAATTCCGGTTTGCGCGCCAAAACATGCGCGTTTCTTGCCTGAAAAGAAATTCCGCAAACCGAGCAATTTCCTATATATTTAAACTCGAAGTCTGTCTTGCGCATAAGTGATATATTATTATAAATACCGCTGAATGTCAAAGCTATGCCTTGCCTGCTGCTCCAAATATTTCTAATTTCTGCTTTACAACCTCAGCTACCGCATTTCTGGCTACATCAAGATACTTATAGGGAGCAACTTCATCTGGGTTTTCCTCCAGGGATTTACGCAAAGCATCTGTATAAGCAACTCTGAGCTCTGTTGATATGTGTATGTTGTTAAACCCCATATCTACCAGTTTTTTCATATCCTCATCGCTAATACCGCTGCCTCCATGCAATACAAATGTCACATCGGGCAAAGCAGCTCTTAGTTTTTCAACAAGTTCAAAACGAATTTGTGGCTTATTGGCAGCGATACCGTGTAAGTTTCCAATAACCGGCGCGAAGCGGTCTATACCTGTACGCTCAACAAATTCCACGGCCTGCTCCGGTTGTGTATAGCTGTCCTCCGGTATTTCAACAACCTCTTTATATATTTTAGAGGACTCGGTCGCAAAATATCCGAGTTCTCCTTCTACTTCAACCTCGGGCCGCGTGCTTTTTACATAGTCCACAACCTTTTTCACGCCTTCTATATTATCCTTATAACTTTCTTTTGAAAGGTCCGCATGTACTGAGTCATATCCGGCTTCAAACGCCTCAATAGCGGCGTCAGGGGTTTTGTGGTGATCGGCGTTCAAAAAAACAGGTATACCCTCTGTCTCTCGAAAACTCCGTACCAGATACAGTGCCTGTTTTGCGCCAACAAACTTCTGCTCCCCCTCAGATGTTCCCAAAACCACGGGGGCTTTTAATTCTCTTGCCGCGTCTAAAATACCGTTTAACTGGGCAAGACTGGCAAAATTGAAGTGTCCAACTGCCCATTTTTCTTTAAGCGCGCGCTTGTGTATTTCTGTAAGTGTTTCCATTATAATTTTAATTCTATAACTGTATAGAGCCTTTGTGAAAATTATCTATAATTAATTCCTGTCTTTTTTCTTTGCCCACATATCTTTTAAATATCTCATTCCATAAAGCCTCATTCTGGTGGTAGTTGAACCTAGTAGGATCTCCCGATTTTTTTGAAACAAGAGACATCGCCGTATCTTCCATGTCAAAACTTACAAGCTGCTGCTCTCCTTCGTTATTCTCAAAATAACCTGCCACCCAGTCCAAATCATTCCAGAATTCAAGCCCTATCTCATCAAATTTTTCCCCAAAAGCAACCGCATCATCCTCTCCTCTTCTCCAGTGCAGAGATTCGGGATTTACACGGGGTAAAAATATTCTGGGATCCTCTGGGTCTACTTTCCATAAATACCGCTGAACAATAAGCCACTCCCCTTTTCCAATGGAATTTTTTTCGGGAACATCGCCACGCAAGAATGATAAAAATCTTTCATTAAATTCAGGGGTTTCCGCGTGTTTTTGAAAAAGCCTACTGTAAAAACTAACTTCATGAAAATAGTGGAAAAATAAAGCAAAATCACGCAAAAGCGCGCCATGCGCATTCTGATCTATCGGGTTTAAAAATATAACTCCAAACTCCTTAAGATGACTTACGTTGTGGTGTTTTTTTGCCACAAATTTTCTGGCTATCTCTTCCCACTCTGGTCCCAAAACTCTAAGCTCTATCTGTCTTTTTTCAAAATCATCAGGTGTAAATTTTATATACGCGACGTCAAATGCCTTATGCATCCACTCATCTTTCTCTGTAAAGCGGAGCGCGCTCATAACATCCATAACGTCCTCTTTTTCTAAAAGCTCATCTACATTTTTATATCCCAGATATTCAATAGTTCCCTCCGGAGGATATGCTCTTAATATTTCTTCTGCCTTCTCTTTTTTAAGAAAAAATCCACTGTCTTCTGATGTTATCTGATAAGCTGTGTTTCTAATTTTTTCAAACACATCCTTAACGCCTTGAGGTGTAGAAACATCATCGCGCGTGATTCCTATATATTTATAAAGCTCTTCTTCGCCTTCATCTGCTTTGTCTGTAAGTGCGTCTATAACGTCCTCGGCCTTAGAGTTCCATGATAACCCAAACTGCTCCAGGCGACTTTCTGTGTGCTTATCCATATCTTTTTCCATGCTTTCAATTACGCCTGATACTCCAACGATATCCTCCATATCTTTTTCAAGTTTTTCAAAAACTTCGGGGTCCACGTTTGCAATTTTTGAAAGTTTTGTTCTCGTCATTATATTTTTATTTCCTTAATTTCTAATTTTCCAAATTTATCAGTAGAGTCGTTCTTTTTAAGAATTCCATTATTTGCCCCCCACTCGCCGACTACTCCGGTAGCATTGGTACTTCCCGCTTGTATGGCTTCGAGTATACTTTGTCCGCGCATTATAACACTTGTAAACCCGGAGCCAAAAGCATCCCCCGCACCTGTTCTGTCTTTAAACACAGGCTCTTTTAACGCTGGGGCTTCCCACTTTGTTTTTCCATCAGACACAGCCACACCTCCGGATCCTTTAGTCATAACAGCAATACCTTTAACCCAGCTGTCTAATTTTTCAAATACTTTGTGTTCATCTTTGTAATCTTCTCCTGTTAAATGCGCGGCCTCTTCCTGGTTTACAAACAAAATATCAACCTTATCAAGTAAAGGAATTAAAGACTCTCCCGACTCAAGCTGTGTAGAGCCCGGATTCAATGCTATCTTAACTCCTTTTTCATGGGCTGTTGTTACCAACTCTTCAAATATCTCGGAGCTATCTCCTCCCATGTGGGTCACATATATCCATTTGGTACTTTGGAGCAAATTAAAATTAAACTCACTTTTTGGAAAATGTGCCGAAGCGCCCCTGTAAACAAAGATGCTTCGTTCTCCCGAAGTTGAGTGCACAATAACCGAATAGGCAGTTTTGTATTCATCACTGCCTATTATATGCTTTGTCTCAACTCCGGCCTTTTTAAGCTGTTCTTTAATGGTATTTCCTTCGGAATCATTTCCTGTTTTAGAAACCAGCGCAGCATTAAACCCCTGATTGGCAAAAGTAACTGCGGCGTTAACAGCACTGCCTCCGGTAGTAAGGTAAATGTTATCTATTTCTACTTTAGAGCCAGCAGGAATACAAACACCTTCCCCTGTTGAAAAATGTTCACTCTTTAAGGTGGTTAAAGCGCCGCTTTCAAGAAAAACGTCGCGTGTTGCGGAACCAATTGTTATAACATCAAATTTTGACATACTTATATTTTAACACAAAGTCAAAATATAAGAAAAAACAACTATGTACTATATTCTCTCTGCAAGATCGCGTGATACCTGCTCTAAAATAGCGCCGCTCATGTTAATAGCATCTTCAAAATTATTCACAACTCCGTCTAATTGAGCTTCGTAGACCTCATTTAGAATTTTCCCAAATTGGTGTCCCGGTTTCGCATTAAAGTGCTCTATTAAATGCCTTCCTTTAATTAGCGGGTCTGGTTTTTCATGTCCCACATTAAGTTCTTTAGCTCTTTGCAATAAAAAAACAGCGCCATCCTCACGCCATGCGTTAGTTGTTCCTCTGCCTTTAACATCTGCCTCCATCACCAAAACAAGCTCTTCAATACTTGCGGGTCCCAGCCGGCGAGCCAGGCGGTTAATAGTGGCGTCAGAAAGTTTTTTCTCCATAATATGCTCCTTGTTCATGGCCAAAAACATATGTTCCTGAATTAAAGGAAGCACGCGTGACTCTATCTCTTTGCCAAACTCCATTTTTGATAAAAATTTCTTTGCGGTTAAAACTCCCGCCTTCTCATGTCCGTGACTTATCCATCTTCCGTCTTTGTTTTCGGTAACATCCGGTTTGCCCACATCATGCAAAAGAGATGCAAGCATTATTACAAGAGCATCATCTCCTTCCAATTTTTCTCTTGCTACTATGCTGGCGGCAACATCAGTCGTCATTTTTGTATGTATCCACACATCGCCTTCCGGATGCCACTCTTTTTCCTGCGGAGTACCCTCTAAAGCAGTAATTTGAGGGTGCAAAACTTTTAATGCGCCTGTTTGAAGCGCAACCTCCAACCCAACTGAAGGACGCCTGCTTTTTAAAAGTAGTTTTTTCCACTCTTCTGTTATTCTTGCTGTGGGTAATTCTTTAAACTCATCTTCTTTGGTTATTTGTCGACACAGTTTAAGTGTTTCATCATTAACTTTAAATCCAAAACGAGCAGCAAATTGCGCCACACGCAAAACACGCAGAGGGTCGTCAATAAATGTTTTTGGATCTGTAGCGCGCAACACTCCTTTCGCAAGATCTTTGTGTCCGCCAAAACTATCTATTATTTCTCCTGTAAGCGGGTCCTGCGCAAGTGAATTTATTGTAAGGTCGCGCCTGCGCGCGGCCTCTTTTGGAGTAAGTCCGGGGTCGCCCTTTATTTCAAAACCCCTGTGCCCGTTTCCGTTTTTTGATTCGGTTCTTGGAATTGATATATCAAATTCATCTTCGCCAAATTTTGCTTTTATAACACCAAAAGACCGACCCACAGTATCCATATGATCGGGGTTAATTTTTTCTAATATGCTCTCTATTTTGGAAAGTTCAACGCCGTATATTTCAATATCATAATCCTTACACTCTCTACCTAACAGCGCGTCTCTGACACCGCCACCCACCAAAAGAGCTCTCCCTCCTACCTGTTTTATTTCTTTTGCTAAACCTATAGCGGGCGTGGGAATATCTATAATACGCTCACCTTTCGCGGTAATTTTTTTCCACACACCTCCCCTTGCCTCAAATACCCCAACCGGCCTCTCTTTCTCAAATACTTCCCTCATATCACCTTTATACGTAGCGAAAACAACCTGTCCGTTAACAGGGTCTATTAATTGCGTAATTGTAACACGCGTGCCTTTTGGCTGCCTTGCGCGCATTGTCAAAAACGGAGGTATGCTTTTGTAGATAGTTGGTTTACAAGTCATGCTTTTTAAACTTACTTAGCACCCTCTGAGGGTGCTAAGTAAGACAGAAATTATCCTCACCTGAGTCTCCACTGGGCATTGCCCATGGAGAGAGTGGAAACTCAGGTGAGGACAGGAGACAACACGATTAAACGTGTTGTCTCCTGTGTTGTCTTCAGTGCGAAAACGCGCTGAAGACGGACCGCAGAAACCTCTTCTTTTGGGGCTTCTCGGTCGGAGTGGGGGCAGTGGTGGAGGTGGAAACCGCAGCTGTCTTGTTGCGATTCTCCGCATTGCGCCGACGCTCGTTGCGACTGCCGCGGGTAACTCCACCACGGTCGTGATACACGGAATGAGTCTCCGCATATCGATTTGGAACGCGCTTCCCACATCCGGAAACATTGCACTTCATTTGCTCCTCCTTAAGGTACGTTTGAGGGACTTTCCCTCATATAAAAGCAAGTTTTTGATGCTTTTATTCGTGGCTGAACCGGGATTCGAACCCGGTATACTTTACCGCTTGAGGCGGAGTTTTCCACACGTTGCCGTGCTCAGCCATGCGAGAGGCAGTTTACGACTTGCCCAGGTCGAAATATGCTACATGCCGTTCCTCCTTAGAAAACCTGCTCCTATGAACCCCTAGCACCCTCTGAGGGTGCTAAGAGTTCTTTTCGTGGAACGTGTTACCCTACCGACCTAGGGTTCGCCAAATCAAATCATTGAATTGGCGTGCACCATCCAGTTACGGATGGCTTGACCTGTCTGGGCCTCGTAGAAGCCCAGATGGCGGAAGACCGAGATCTTCCGACTCTCTCCCGTCTCGGGATCGGTCTCTTCGACCGACTCCCGGCGGGAGAAGGCATACAGGACCTGTATGCTGTATGCCGCCAGCTCGTACTCGAGCTGCGGCATCAGGAAGGGCGCTCCGCCGATCATAACGGCTTCGACACCTTCCTCTCGAGCGAGTGCGGCAAGCACCCTCGCTCGCTTTGACACCTCATCGGGTGTCGGTAGCTCCTCAAAAGTGAGAAGCTTCTGTACGAGCTCCTTGTTCTGGGGCTCATACGCCCCCGCCTCCACCTGCTCAGGCGAGGCGGCGTGCTGGGTTAAATTGAGGATGAACATCTTGTTTCCTTTCTCCGTCCCGGGCATTTGCCTAGAATCAGAACTTGAACCTTCTAGGAGCTTTGATTTCAACAACCATGCGAAGTGCACCAAGCACTCCGGCGATGGCCACGAAAACGGAAAGGTGCTTTAACATCCACGGGCATACAAATTTCAGAGACACGTACATAGCGCCTCCTGAAACTGCCGCTCCGGCGATGGCCACACCAACAACGAACAATATGTTCTTCATTATTTCCTCCTTTAGGAAATTTTCTCCCGCTTACTCGTTATTCAGCGGAAAGTTTAAAGAGCTACGATGTTTGTTTAAACACCGGGAATGAGTACTTCAACGCGCTGTGCTTGCTCAGTATAAAATATGCAACATTTACTTTTATCCTGAGTTTACCGAAGGACTCCTTCTCGAAGTTTAATAAAAAGAACTCTTACGGGAAGAGTTCTTTTTATTATTGCCTCACTCCAGCCGAAGCCAGGGTGGGTAATAGTTGCGAATAAATCGCAGCGCTGTGATTTAAAACTCTCTCCAAAGTTTTATTCTATTTTAAAGGTGAGTTTGTTTAAAAACTCATAATGAGAGGGACAAGCCTTTATAAAATATATTTGCCTCCCTCTCCTTATAAATTTTTAAACTGATTTTAAGAACTCAGAATGAGAGGGCAAAGCGTGTTGTATAACTTTTTGCCTCCCTCTCCTTCCGAATGCTTAAACCTATTGTTCACTATTTACTGCTAACTGATTTTGTGAGGTACTGATAGCGAGAGAGTCAAGGTATGTAGTATTACTTTTGACCTACTCTCTCCCTATCAATATCTCAATTTTTACTTTTCATTCTATATTTACATTATAACATGCTTTAAATTATTTGTCAAGGGTTTTTAGTGATTTTGTAAAAATTTATGACAAAAAACTTTTTTCACTTTCCTTTAAGAACATCGCCATTATATCATACAACAAAAAATCTGTCAACCCCAATCGACAAAAAATTTAAATTTTTGTGAGGGGTTAAAAGCTTTTTTGACATTATTTTACCACCCCTCTCCTTTTTCCAGTAAACGGCAAAATAAAAAAACTGCCTATCGGCAATTTAAAATTTATCTAAAGGATTTCTGGTATTAATTTTATTCCGTCGTAAGCGGGAATGAGAGAGCTTTGTGCAAATACCCGAAGCGAGTAGAAAAACGGCTCTGCCGCGAGGCCTATCCCGAAGGGTAGCTGGCGTTTTTCGTAAACGAGCGAGGTTGTCCCGCATTTCTTGAAGCGAACGAATGGCAGCGTGGAATAAAATTATACCAGAAATCCTTTACTTCTTTTTTCTACCTATCACCATTTTAGATCGTTTTACTATATGCTCAACATCCATTTCAAAAACCCCAAAAAGCTCATCCGGTTCGCCACTCTCTCCAAACCTGTCCCTCGTTCCTATAAACTCCTGGGGCACAGGATAATGCTGGCTTAAATATTCACTTACCGCCGAACCCATGCCTCCTAAAATATTATGCTCTTCCGCTGTTACTATAGCTCCTGTTTTTCTAACAGACGCCTCAATGGTCTCACCATCCAACGGCTTTATTGTATGACTGTTTATAACTTCCGCCTTGATCCCCTCCTCCTCTAATTCTTTAGCAGCTAATAGGGCTTTATAAACTAAAGGCCCGCATGCAACGATAGTTACATCTTTGCCTTCTGTAATTACATATGCCTTGCCTACCTCAAACGGAGTTTTTTCTGTAGTGAACACAGCATAATTCGCGCGTCCAAGGCGCAGATAAGCAGGGCCGGGGCGTTCTGCCAGTTCCATGGTCGCTCTCTTTGCTTCATGTACATCCGCGGGAGCCACAACTGTCATACCCGGATGTGTCCTCATTAAAGCAATGTCTTCAAGCGCCTGATGTGTCGCGCCGTCAGGGCCTACAGAAATTCCCGCGTGAGAGCCCACAACTTTTACATTTATTTCTTTACTCTCTTCAGCTCCCCAGCTATTATAACTTATTGTTGTCCGTATCTGCTCATTGTTGCGCCCGGGAGAAAACACGGCATAAGACGACATAAAAACAATCTTTCCCGCGGCTGCCATTCCACTGGCAATAGTAGCGAGATTTTGTTCCGCCACTCCAAGCTCTACAAATCTTTCGGGGAATTTTTCGGCGAAAAAATGAGTGTTTGTGCTTTCTGTAAGATCGGCGCACAAAGCAACGATTTTCTCGTTTTTCTCCCCAGCTTCAAGCAGACCCTTTCCATAGCCGGCACGGGTTTTAGCCTTTTCTATTTTATCCACATCAAAAAGATTTGATACTAATTTTAGCTTTTTATTTATTTTCATGATTTTGCTTATAAAATATACAATAGCAGAACATTAATAATTTGAGTGCAATTCTAGGCGCGGCTGGATGTTGAGGATAGCGAGCGAAAAGAAAGCTTGCTTTCTTTTCCGAGCGACGCAGACAATGCTTTGGAACACAGCGGAATTTGCATAATGGCAAATGAAGCGAGTACCGCAGGCCGCAACAACGAAATGTGCCAAATTATTGGTGTTCGCTTTCAATTTTACCTCCTAATGTGCGTAGGTCTTCTAAAGCTTCCTTCAATTCTTCCTTCGTTCCCGGAGGCTTGCCGTGCCACTCAAATTTATTCTCCATAAACTCAACTCCATATCCGGGAATTGTATTTGCAATTATCATAACAGGTTTCTCCTGTATAGCTTCGGCCTCGCGACATGCTTCCACAATATCAAGTATACTGTGGCCGTTTATCTCAATTACATGCCAACCGAAACTTTCGTATTTATGGTCCAAAGGTTCAAGTGGCATTATATCCTCTGTGTTGCCGTCTATTTGGATATTATTGCGATCCATAATCGCGGTTAAATTGCTTAGGTGGTATTTCGAGGCAAACATGGCACTTTCCCATGTATTACCCGCATCCTGCTCTCCGTCGCTTACAAGGCAGTATGTTCGCCATGGTTTACCATCCATTTTTGCGGCGAGAGCCATTCCCGCCGCCTGTCCAAGACCGCTACCAAGCGGACCGCTTGTAGTTTCCAAACCAGGCAATGCTCCCCTGTGCGGGTGACCTTGCAAACGGGTGCCTAACTTGCGCAAAGTTTTAAGTTCTGTTCGTGGAAAATACCCCGCGTGTGCAAGAGTTACATACTGTACGGGGCAAATATGTCCATTGGAAAGTATAAGGCGATCTCTGTCTTCCCAGTCAGGGTTTTTAGAGTCATGGTCTAAAACATGAAAATACATGGCCGTAAAAACATCGGCCATGCCTAAAGGGCCGGCGCTGTGTCCGCTCCCTGCCTCAAAAAGCATCTCTAAAATGTCTTTTCTGATTGCATTGGCTTTTTTCTCCAAAGCCCTCTGTTTTTCTGAACTAATACTTAAAATCGGCATAATTATTGTGTGGAGTGATTTTTAAATAAACGCCGTTGCAAACGCATACCCATAAAATGATTTTGTATTGTAAATTTATGCCACACTTTTGCTTCGCAGCGTTTGCAGTGGCAAAAATTTGCAATACAAAATCTATAAATAAAAAGAGTGGGGTGTTTATTTAAAAATCACGAAACACTCTCTTGTAATTCTTCTATTGCCTTCTTCGGGTCGTTGCTGTTCCAGATGTATGAACCGCTCACTATCGCGTTCGCTCCCGCCTCAACCGCCTGTTTTGCGGTTTCGGGATTCATTCCCCCGTCTACCTCTATTGTAAGCTTTGGGTACTCTTGACGTAAAGTGGAAATCTTGACCAAACTTGCTTCCGCGTTAAAACTTCCTCCATAATATCCGAGACTTCCCGCAAAAATTAAAACAGCATCTACATCATTTAAAAACTCGTCTAAAACAGTTATTGGTGTTTCGGGCAAAATAGCTATGCCCGCCTCTTTTCCCGCGTCTTTTATTTTTTTAATAATTTCGGCGTGTTGGGATGTAGCTTCGTAATGAAAGTAAATCCGCGCAACTCCCGAATCCTTTTCTTCAGAGTTCCCCGTTATCCAGGCATCTATTACATTTTCGGGTTCCGCCACCATTAAATGCGCTTCAATGAATACACCCGGGTCAATATCGTGCAAGGCAACAGGATCGCCCCAGGTTTTATTAGGCGCGAAATCGCCGTCAGCCGCATCCAAATGCATCCAGCCCACATAATTTTCAACAGCCCTTATTTTTTCCTCAACCTCTTTCTGAGTACGGACGGTTATCGAAGGTATTATTTCTATGTTTGTCATAAGTTTCACTTGTTAGTTTTCTTTTTTATTATCTTCAACCTTAACATCCGAACTTTTAAGCGCCTTTAAATTAAGATAAAGCTCCACTGTGTAAATAATCGGTATCGGCATTAATAACCAACTTATTAAATCTGTTATATTTTGCCCAGTTTCAGGATAACTTATAAAAAGAATACCTAAAACAAGTGAGAGAAATATTGTAAAGATTGAAAAAATAACAATCATAAATGCCCATCGACTAAGATAACCCCACAAATCTCTTTTTATATATTCTTTACTTTTTCTTAACGCATCCATGCCTACCGCATTCTCAAGAACAACGATAGTCGTTGCTAAACCATAAAATACGGCAAATATTACACCAGGAATTATTAAAAGAAGTAATCCCCCAAAAACAATTAGTCCAACAAGTATGGCTGTACCCAGATATTTAAAAAAATAATCTTTCGCCTGCTTATACAAAATAAAAACTCTTTTTTCATCTTTGTTTTTTATCGCCAATACAAGTGCTATCTGTTGAAGAATAAATACGGGTATTATTACCAAAATAGCAACAATACCAGCCATAAACGCATATCTGTCATCAGATACTACATCCTTACCGGTAACCAAAAATAATGCGCCCAAAATAATAAATATCCAAAAAATCGGTATGCTAACAATACCCAGAAATGTACCCAATCTTTCTTTGTATGTACGTATGCTCCTGCTTAAAATTTCACTCCCTTTCATCATTTTGTCCGAGGAATACTCCAAGCTTTGACTAACAATCTTCTCGCTTTTAATATATAAAAATGCCTCTTCAATTTCTTCTTCTTTAAACTTGCGAAAACGCAAAGCCACCCGTATCTCAGTCTCGGACACACCCTCTTCCAATTGTTTTTTTATATAATCTATTATCTCCTGATTAGGCATGGTTTTTTGCTTGTTAGTTTAAATTATATCCTTAGAAAACTCCTGCTCCTAACCGGACATATCTATTTTTTTAATTCTCCTAACGTGGCGTTCTTCGCCTGTGAACGGCGTTTCCAACCATAACTTTATTGCCTCCTCTGCCTCGTCGTCAGCTAAAAATCCGGATGCCAGAGAAAGAACGTTTGTATCATCATCTTCCCGGCTTAAAATTATCATATTATGAGGCTTGTCTTTTCTCCCCTGCCCCATTTCAGATATATCGGATGGCTCGCCGTAATACACAGCCGCGCGCACGTTATCAAAACGATTTGCCGCGATAGCCTCGCCCTGCCCGTTAAAGCCCAAAATTATCCCCCTTGTTTCTTCAGGGTCATTTGCCACGGCTTTTGCCACGGGTTTTATAAAATCGGGGTAATCGTCCGCCTTATCGTACTCATACGCTCCCATATCGTCATACTCATATCCCCACTCCTGGAGCCAAACCTTTATTTTCTCTTTTAAATTGTATCCAGCGTGGTCACTGCCTAAATAAATCTTCATAAATTATGTGGTTGCCGGGGTCAGACCCCTCCCGCTTCGCTCAAGCGGTCTGACCCCAACTTTTAACTCAAACCCTGCATGGTCGCTTCCTAAATATATTTTCATAAGTTTAATCTAAAAATTCTTTAATATATTTAATTGTAGGCTGATACCATTCTTTGATCGGGCGAAACGGCATATCATCTGCCAGGTACTGCACTTCAACCCTTAATATGTGCATATCGCGGTCTTCTTCCAGTTTTTCAACGCCGATTGCTTCTTCAAGAGGCTGTATGCGATTATTTATTTCTTCAAGCTTTTCCTTGTACTCATCTATAAATTTTTCACTGACCTTTTCCAATTCTGACAAAGCTTCTTTTAACCTGTCTTTATTGGCACCCTCGTTTGGAATATATCTTTGCACAGCGCTTTCAGTAATTATATCATTATATTTTTCAACAATACCGTAAAAACCATCGCGGAGATGGTTAAAAACTTCCCGGCCTAATTCTTTCTTTTCTTTATAAAGCCCGGCGATACTTTCCCAATCATTATTTTCACGTTCAAATTTTGGTTTTTCAGGCATATTTTTATTTTATTCCCAACTTTTTAAACTCTCTTTTTAAATCTTCTATTCCCCTAAATAAAACAGCATCCATGCCCACTGCTTCAGCGCCGTCTATATTTGGCTGAAGGTCATCTATAAATACTGATTCTTCCGCTTTAACCTCTAATTTTTCAAGCGCTAATTTATAAATTTCAGGACGTGGTTTATACAAATCTACCTCATTAGATAAAATAACCTCGTCAAAATGCTCTAAAAAGCCGAAATTCTTAAACACCTTCACATGATCATCTATCGTATTTGAGATTATGCCAAGCTTATATTTACCGGGAGCCCTAAGTCCTTTTATTAATTCTACCATTTTTTTGTCCGTTCTTACCGTGCGCTTATACACACCCGGGAATATATCATCCAAAACTTCATCTGCGGGGGGCTCAATATTTAACGCCTTACAAACTCTTTTCCAAAATTCAATATCCGTTATCTCCCCTGCCTGCAAAGTATCTATTTCGGCATTAAATGCCTGCATGTATTTCTCTTTCTCAACGGAAAAAAGCCCGATAGCGTAATCGTGCAGGCTGTCGTTGTTCCAGCGGGTTAAAATTACCCCACCTATGTCAAAAATTATAGCTTTTATTGTTGGATTTTTTTTCATTCTATTCATTTTAACATACGTACTGCCGATTCTAGAAACTAAAAACCGGCATAATGAACCGCACCCCATTTAGTGGACACGAAAACGTCCACTTTTTTGTATTTTGATACAAAAGAGAATACAATTAATTCAATAAACAAAAAAATATGAGAAAAGAATTCACCCAGGATGAAATAAGAAGGTTAAACTCCAATGATGGCGTACAGAGCTGTACATCCAAGAGTATAACATTCACCGAGACATTTAAAACAAAGGCTCTAAAGAGGTATGCGGATGGCCTAATGCCGATTCAGATATTCAGAGATATGGGCCTGGATGTTAACATAATCGGAAGAAAAACTCCCAAACGATGCATAGAAAGATGGAGAAAGCAGCTTAAAACAGAAGGTAGCCTTAAAGATAGTCGGGGCAAGCATTCTAAAGGAGGAGGCAGAAAACCAAAAGAAAAGATACCTAAAGATGAAAAGGAAAGAATAAAGTATCTTGAAGCCAAAGTGGCATATCTTGAGAAAGAGAACGCTTTTTTAGCAAAGCTCCGGGCCAAAAGAAAGGAGGAGTAATAATACTCAGGCCGCATCAGAAGTATGCTATTATCAGGAGCATACACAAGAACATTAAGATACTCTGCGAAATAGCAGAAGTATCAACAAGCGGATACTACAAAAGGCTCAAAACCGCGGATGATAAAGATAAGGACTACGAAGACTATCTGACTATCAAAAAGATATGCCAAAAAGGCAAAATGAGGTGGGGATATCGCAGAGTATGCATGGAATTAGATGGAAAGATGAACCACAAGAAGATCCTGCGCATAATGAACAAGTACGGACTTCTGGCAAAAACAAGGAGAGCCAATCCTTACAGGCAGATGGCTAAAAAGACCCAAGAACATAGAACCTTTCCAAATATATTAGATCGCAATTTCAAACAAGAACATCCGCGCTCAGTATTTTGCGCAGATATCACATATCTTCCTTTTAATCACCGTTTCGCGTATCTGTCTGCCGTGAAGGACATAGCCACCAAGGAAATCGTAGCAGCACACCTTTCCATGCACATAGACGTGGAACTGGTGATAAGGACCATGGAAAAGTTCCGTAAAGATTCGTATATGCATAAAGAAGCCCTGATCCATTCAGATCAAGGCTTCCATTACACCAATCCGGAGTTCATTGCGCTAACGAAACAGCTTAGATTAACGCAGTCAATGTCTAGAAAAGGAAATTGCATAGACAACGCGCCAATAGAATCTTTCTTCGGGCACTTCAAGGATGAGATAGATTACAAGTCATGCAGAACATTTGAAGAATTAGAAATGCTCATTAACAATTACATAGACCATTACAACAACGAAAGGAGGCAATGGGAATTAAAAAAGATGACCCCCGTACAATACAGAGATCATCTTTTGATGAAATAGCCGCTTTTTTATTCGTGTCCACTAAATGGGGTGCGGTTCATTATGCCGGTTTTTAGTTTCTTCTCTGAATTTCCCTGTATACTACTGAGCGATGTTCTATCAATAAAATATATATATTGCGCCCGTTTACCTTAAAAATAATCCTGTAATCCCCCACTCTTAATTTTCTATACCCTTTCAAATTTTGCCGCAATGGCTGGCCGAATATTTCAGGACGCGTTGAAAGCTTTGTCTCTATGCTCTCTTTGATGCGCTTTTGCCAGATTTTACTTAATTTGGGAATATCTTCAGAAATAACAAGCGGATGATATTCTATACTAAACTTACTTCCAGGCATTTTCATGCTTTACATATTTTACATTTTTTATATCACGCTTCTCAGCCATCTCGCCTAAAACAATATCCTCTTCAACCACAAGCGCTTCTTTCAAAAGTTCAAGTGTTTTTGTGGCAACAGGAACATCGTCCCTCTTGGCAAGGGCTGATAACGCTTTTTCCATTTCCTCAGAAACAGAAAGATTTATTCTTTTTTTGGTTTTATAAGCCATATACTTATATGTAACAAATTTGTAACACTGTGTCAACACCTATCTTAACTGCGCGGTTTATGTTTTTCATTATATAAATGTAGTAATTTTGATCCCACACCACATCGGATGCGAGACAGGTATTTAGATGATATATGTAGAAATTGATAAAATTTGGCGTAATACAAGGCGTAAGCGAGGAGCGGAATAAGGCGTAGGTGATAACTACGTCGTTGAGCACCGCAGGCAGGCCCTCTATTTAAAATACAGAATTCATTTAGCGGAGCGTATATTCTCCATATTCGAGGCGTGAGGAGTGAAATGCACAAATGTGCATGAGCGACGAAAACAAAGAATATGGAGAATATACGCCCGCCCTTTGGGAAGCAAAATAATGCACTGCCTGCTGTGTTGCTCCTCGCTTGCGATACTATGGCATCGCCACACTCGTCGCGCCGTGCATCCAGTGCATTATTTTGCTTCTAAAGCGTATTCTGTATTTTAAATAGAGGGCTAAACGCAGTAGTACGTCAAATTTTAAATTTCCTTTCCTTACTTATGGTCTATGTGCTTCATTGCATACTCCATACTACTATTCACCTTCTTTCCCGGGTTAAAAATATTTTCGGAATCAAATATATTTTTTGTTTCTTCAAAGAGGTGGTATATTTCCTCGCCGTACATCTGCTTAAGGTACGGGCTACGTATTAAGCCGTCGTTGTGCTCGGCGGTAATTGACCCTTTATATTCTAAGACCAAGTCATATATCTTTTTGGAAACTATAGGAATTTTTGCCCTCTCCTCTTCGCGGCTTAAATCCATCAAAGGAATTATATGAAAGTTTCCGCTTGCCGCATGCCCTGCAATTGTCTCTTTGATTCCGTACTCTTTTAAAATTGCGTGCACTTTTGGCAAAACCTCGGGCAAATGTTCGGGTTTTACTATAAAATCATCAATAAAAGGCGCTGTTCTTTTTCCTTTTACATGCTCTCGCAATAAACTAAAACTCTTTCTCCGAATAACAAAGTACTTTTCACTCTCCTCGTTTTCGTACAGATAACGAACCTTCGCGTTATATTTTCCAAGAATTTCGCGCGCCTTTTCCAGTTTACGCTCCGCCTCTTCCTCTTCGTTCTCAGCAAATTGGGCAAGTATTATCATTTTTGGCAATTTCATCATACGGAGTGTAATAAGCGCTTCGGGAATAAATTTAACCAAAAGTGAAAGTAGGTTTTCTCCCGGAACCATTTTTGCAATACTTGGGAAAAACCTCAAAGCCAACTTAAGTGTCTCATCATCAAAAGCTTCTATCGCCTCCGGTTCCAGCTCCAAAAGTTCGTTTACCATTTGCGGCAACTCTTTAATATCCGGTAAAAATATTGCCGCTAATTTTGTATAAGGCTCGGGGGTTATAAGTTGTATTTCAGCTTCTGTCATAAAGCCAAGCGTACCCTGCGCGCCAACAAAAATTTGCGCCATGTTAAACTCCCCTTTTTCTCTGTCCCAAATATCCCAGAGTTTATACCCGGCTGAATTCTTAGCTACATCCGGCTTTGCTTTTTTGATAGCATCGTAATTGTTTTCTACGAGCTCATGCATCTTTCTGTAAACTTCGCCCTCAAAGTTGTCTTGAGCTTTTTTGCGTTCTAACTCCTCTTTCATGATTTTTCCAAACTCATACTCATTGCCGTCCGCCAGTACCATTTTTACCTTATTTACAAATCGCTCCGTTTTTCCATGGCGCGTTGTTTTTTCACCACCCGAATTATTATTTACTATACCCCCCATGGCGGCCAAACTCTTTGAGGCCGGGTAAGAAGGCATAAGTAGATTCTTTTCCAAAGTTGCCTTTTCAAAGTCTCTGTAAAAAACTCCCGGCTGTGTGCGAGCTGTTTTTGTACTCTCATCTATTTCAAAATGATTCATGTGTTCAGTAAAACTAAGCACTACACTCTCAGTAAGCGGACCGCCGGTCATGTCAGTTCCCGCGGAACGCGCGGTTACAGAAACATCTTTCCCGGCTCTTTTCTGTTCAGCAGCAAACTTAACCGCCGCTTTAACATCGGCGACGTCCTTTGGAAACACAACCACAGCGGGCTTAATTTTAAACAAGCTCGCGTCGGTTGAGAATTTCTCAAGAGTGGCATCATCTGTCTTAACTTCTCCTTTTATTAAATTTTTTAAATCAGATTCTAAATTCATACTTGACAAATAAATTAGCTTATGCTATTATGTTCATACCGTTAAGGAGTTGTGGGACCCTTATATGGTTTTTTACCCGAATCGCTCACCGTGAAGGGTACCCGTGTCTATTGAGTGAGATGGACTGAAGCCACAGTGCTGATCCGCTGTGATGTTCGAGGGTTTTTTCTTCCAAAAGCCGGTCAGGGCATCCCACACTTTAAACCCGTATGCTGCGCGCTGCGGGTTCTCTTATTTATATAATGTGGAAATTTTCAGATTTTGACGCAAATCTACCTGCCTGCCGGCAGGCAGGGGCGCTGACAACGAAATGCACCAAATTTTAAAGTTCATTAAACTAACTTCCCAACATCAACAACATGCTTAAGCAAAGCCCCTGTATACCCCCACTCATTATCGTACCAAGCCATAATCTTTACCATGTCGCCGTCAACAACTCTTGTAAATGTCAGGTCCGCTATTGAAGCGTGAGTGTTGCCTATAATATCTGTAGAAACAAGCGGTTCCTCAGTTACTGTAAATACTCCTTCCCATTTTTCCTCTTTAGCGGCGTTTCGCAGAATGTCGTTTATCTCTTCAGTTGAGGTTTTTCGCTTTGCCAAAAACGTAAAATCTATAATAGAGCCCACGATCACAGGAACACGAATTGCCACAGCGTCAAATTTATCACTTAAATCAGGTACGGCTTTTGCCGCAGCCAGTGCCGCTCCTGTGTGCGAGGGAATAATGTTCATTGCCGCCGCCCTTCCTCTTGTGTGGTCTTTTGAGTTTGGGCCATCAACCAGTGACTGTGTCGCGGTGTAGCCATGCACTGTCGTCATCATGCTTTTTACAATTCCCGGCTCATTTAGCATTATTGCCGCCACAGGAACTACGGCATTTGTAGTACATGAAGCGTTTGAAGTTATTTTTGCAAGCTCTTTGTTGGAAAGCTCTTCTTTGTTTGTACCGGCCAAAGGATGTGGAGTTTCTTCATCTTTTGCGGGTGCTGATATTACCACTCGCTTTGCTCCCGCATCCAAGTGGGCCGAGGACTTCTCTGTGCTTGTGAAAAATCCCGTACTCTCCACAACAACATCAACGTCCAACTCTTTCCATGGAAGCTCCGCGGGTTCTTTTTGGCTTAAATAAGGATACTTCTTCCCATCTACCACAAGATAATTGGCTCCACCACTAACTTCTGTTTCTACTTTTTTATTATAAGGTCCGTAAGCCGAATCGTACCGCAAAAGATAAGCTATATTGTCTATTGTTGTTAAATCATTAATCGCAACCACCTCAAGCTCTTCCAACTCAAGTGCTTGTTTAAATACTGCGCGGCCTATTCGGCCAAAACCATTTATTGCTATTTTAGTTGACATATTTTTAAACTATTTCACCCAAAGGCTAAACCGTCTCCGGCGAAAATTTTATTAATTAATAAACCCCGAAAGAAAATCACCCACAAAATAGGCAACCACAGCGGCAAGACCTGCAACCAGCAACATCTCAAATCCTCCTGCCCACCACTTTTTATCTGAATACATAGTTCGCGCGCTACCAACTAAAAACATGGCTCCGCCCGCAAATATGCTCGCGTACAAAAATTGATTTGTTATAACGCTGTCATAAAAAATAACAAAAGGCAAAAGCGGGATAGTTCCTGCTATTATAAAAGCTACAAGTGTCACAATAGATGCCTTAACCGCGTCTGAGTTTGTTGTAATAGATAAGCCCCTTCTTTCAAAAATTATAAAATCTAAAAAGAATTTTTTATTTTTTATAATAAGAGGTGTTATTGTTTCGGCGTCTTGCGCGCTATACCCCTTTCCGCTAAAAATTTCCTTTACTTCTTTTTTTGCATCTTCGGTGGACGTATCAAACACTCTTTCTTCTTTGGACAACTCGCTTTCATACTGGTCGCTTTCAGATTTAGTTCCCAAATAATTTCCCGCCGCCATAGAAATACCGTCAGCCAAAACATTTGCAAATCCTAATATCAAAACAACAACAGGGCTCAGTGAAGCTCCCACAACTCCCGCAACAATAGCAAAAGTTGTAACAATACCATCGCTTGCGGCATACACCGCATCTTTAAGATAATTTTCTGCCAAATTATTTATTTTTCCTATCATATTAAACATTGTAATACACTCTTGTACTTAGAGCAAAATTTTCTGTGTATAAAAAAGCCCCGGAAATTACCGGGGCATCAAAAGTACTAATTAAAAACAGGGTCTAATTCCTCAAAAAGATAGTGGATCAAATCACGCAATTTGTGGCTGAATTCTGTAACATCTTTTGTGTCAAAATCAAAACCCATGTCCTCAGCGCCTTCAGGCACGAGGTCTATATATTCAGAATGCGTACGCGACTTTTTAACAATAAAGCGCAAAAGATCCAACATAAGCTGAGGACGGCTCTCATTAAATCTATCGTACACAAACGGGTAACGGGGAAAAGCGTTTCTAACTCCTTTCTTTACAAGCTCCTCCTGCTTTTTGCGGTATGCTTCCACGCCGGCCTTGCTGCTTTTGGCATCAAGCCCTATCCAAAGATGTAAATTTCCGGTGCCTTTTATCTCAATATCAACACCTTGATAGTCAAGCTTTTTGGAAGATGTAAGCAGTATCGGAGCATTGTACTCATCCCGAAGCGCGTACAAAGCATTAATTACTTCTCTTTCAGTAAAATCGCCTTTTTCACGCGCGAGTTTATCAAATGTCTGCAAAGAAGCTCTCCTGTGCATGCGTTAACCCTTTGCCTTTCTGTTTTGCTTAAAGAAACCTACAATAATATATACTTTTTATTATATTATGTCAAGGTTTAAAATAAAAAAGACCTGTATTTTACAGGTCTTTTAAAGATCATAAATACTGTCCCATGCCTTCGTCTTCTTCCTGTTGTGAAGTTTGATTGCCGTGCTCACCCCGTTCTCTATAAAACATGCCTGCATACTGCTCCTGCGCGCGAGCTATCTCATTTTGAAGTAATATGCGGCCGGTTTGAAACCCGGTATTATACCCGGACTCATATCCGGCCTCATGTCCGTCAGTATGGCCTGCTTCGTAAGCGGATGAGTTTATAATTACCAAAACATCCTTTTCTGACACGCCCTGCTTTCTAAGCCGGTCAAAACGTTTAAAAATATCGTTTGCAAGAATCTTGTTAGGGTCGTTGTCGTCTGAGACAGAAGTATCCATACAAAAACCTCCTTTTGTTAATCATGTGCTAAGTTTATAATTATATTTTTGAAGAGATTTGTCAATAAAAAAATAGGCCCACAACTTACTTTAAATAAGTTGCGGGCCTCTTGGTACTCACAGATACCCACCTTGGCTGGACAGTTCTGCCTGCGGTGGCTCGCTGGCGGGTCTTTGTCGTTGTTGCATCTGCTGGATGGCAAGAGCCATGCCCTGCTCTCTGCCTGCCTGCATATTAACCTCAGCAACTTTCTGAAGGTTCACACCTATCAGAAAAGACTTTTCTGCGATACTCTTTTGAATATTGGCCTGGGACAGCCCTTCAGCGAGCAATGCTGGCCGAAGGGCTTCAGCTGTTTCCAGAAAAATCTCCAGAATAGGATTGTTCATCATTTTCCTCCTTTCTATGATAGAGCCCCGGGTTCCAAAGAACCCGGGGCCGGTTGGTGCTTAGGATTCCTTGTCCTTGGAATCCTGCTTCTTCTTGTCGGCCTTCTTGTCGGCGCGACGTCGCTTGTTGGTGGGGTTGGGCGGTCCGCAGACCGGCCCGTCGCACCCACAACGACCACCAATGACCTTTTGAGCCATTTCTTTCCTTTCTTGCTTCACTAAAAGAGCGAAGCGGGTCTTGTTACTTCACAGGAATATGACTTACGTCAAATCCCTGAAGCTCGCACTGTTCGGCCTGCCAGCCGGTGATATAAAAGCCCGAGTATTCCTCAGACTGCTCTATCCACCGGACACATTCCGCTTCCTCCGCCCTGTTGACCCCCATGTGCAGCACAAGCCACACAAGCAGAAAAAACAGGAAAAACAGAATTGCATTTCGCACAGTGCTACCTCCTTCAAGGTACTAACTGACAACATTATATCATACTTTATATAATTTGTCCAGTATTTCTGGCAAGGACTGTCCTTGCCAGAAAATATATTTCAAAAGTTGTCCAGCACTACCATGAGTCATTAATACACCGGTCTGACCGGTGTCTGGCAAGGACTGTCCTTGCCAGACATGCATGCGAGTAAACAATAAAAAGCCCCCGCACTATCCAGCTGGAGTGTGGGGGCGAATCCCGGATATTATTCCGGGATTATGTCTGACTTTTTGCAATGTTCTATAAACTTTCGTACAGATTCTTCATACTTTTCCCTGCTAAAATTCGGCATATCTTTCCTAAGATGATAGGGAATATTGCCCTCTATAGAAGGTATAACTACCCCACCTCTTTCAAACCTTCTGCGCTCGTTTTGCGGCAAATCCAAAAAAATATCTATATCTTTTTCGGTGTAACCTGTAATTCTGTATTCCCGCTCAGCACTTTGTACAGGATACGAACGAGAGGGATTTCTTCTAAAAAATTTCCTCAAAATTCTGTGCGCGCACTTTCTCTCATCTCTTCTAAAAAGACTCATCCGCAACTCCTTTATTTATGAACTGCCAATATCATAACAAAAAACCAATCTTAGTCAACCAAATTTTAATATTAAATGGGAAAACCGGTTTTCCCATTTAATTTTAAAACACCGGTCTGACCGGTGTAAAAAAAGCCCCGCACGTTGAAGTTTGGGGCTTCTTGTGCGGGGCTAAAGAGCTATGTAAGTGCGATTTTGGATCCGTTTGAAAGTATCCAGAATACAAAATCGTTTTCTGGGATTCCAATCTTAGCTCCAACTTCGCGGAGTCGCTTGTGAATCTTTTCCGGAACAGTGCCGGTTTGTGATTCCACGCCCAGAATCGCATTTACAAGATTCGCAAAAAGGTTGAGGGACGCTGCCTCCTCCTGCGTCATACCTACTTCAAGACGTTTACTGACCAGAGTCCGCTTCAGTTCCCAAGCGGGACCTTCTTCCGTCTGACGATGGCGCGCGCCCAATCTCTCAAGAGCGCCTCTGATCTTTCGCTCTGCAGATGCTAAATTGCCCTCCAGCGATTCCACTTTACAGGAGTAGGATTCATGCAAATTGTTCCTGTTGTCAAGAACGTGATGTAGGTGACCCCATTCCTCAACGGTGAGTTGAATTTTCATTCTTTTTCCTTTCTTCGGGTTTTGCAAATACTGCGAAAAGTATATCACAGTTAAACTAAAAAATCAAGTTTCAGTTTTAATTCTCGGCAATTTTTATATTTGGATGCAATTCTAAAAATCATTAATACACCGGTCTGACCGGTGTATAGCAAGGTCGGTACTTAAAAAAGATCTGCCGAAGCAACTACATCTTTCTCAAATACTGCCCTGTGTAACTATTTTTAATTTTGCTAACTTCTTGCGGTGTGCCTTGTGCTACGACATACCCGCCCTCATCACCTCCTTCCCGATTTTGTTCAAATCTACGATTTGACCCAAAATCGTGGATCCTCGATTTCTCAACAACAGTTGCTATTTTTTATTGATAAGCCGCTCAATGGCAGCTCGACTTTTCCATCCTTTGATTTGCTTCTCTCTCCTGCGCGCCTCGCTAAGCGTTTTATACTCTTCTAAATGCACTAATTCCCAAGGCTGAGCTGTCTTAGTGGATTTAACACAACCTTGATTATGTCGCTCTAAGCGACCCAATATATCATTACAAGACCCGATGTAATAAATACCTTTATTTAAAGATTTAATAATATAAATATAGTACATAGATAGCAACTGTTGGAGAAATCGGGACAGGCCCTATTGATTTAGGACCTTTCGGAGGTATTGACCAGTGTAACTATTTTTAATTTTGCTAACTTCTTGCGGTGTGCCTTGCGCTACGACATACCCGCCCTCATCACCTCCTTCCGGTCCTAAATCAATCAAATGGTCGGCGTTTTTCACAATATCCAGATTGTGCTCTATAACCAAAACTGAATTTCCTGTTGTAACAAGATCTTTAAGTACGCTTAAAAGTTTATTTACATCATCGGGATGCAGTCCTGTTGTGGGCTCGTCCAAAATATACAGAGTTTGTCCCGTTCCCCTGCGCGCAAGCTCTGTCGCAAGCTTTACCCTTTGCGCCTCCCCTCCGGAGAGCTGTGGCGCGGGCTGGCCTAAATGAATATACCCAAGTCCTACCTGAGCCAAAACATCCAGCTTGTTACGAACATAGGGTATGTTTTCAAAAAACTCGCGGGCTTCATCTACTGTCATCTCCAAAACATCGTGAATATCTTTTCCTTTGTATTTTATTTCCAAAACTTCTTTGTTATATCTTTTCCCTCCGCATGTTTCACACTCCACATAAATATCGCTCATAAAAAACATTTCTACCTTTGTTACTCCCCCACCCCTGCAACGCGAACACCTGCCACCTTTTACATTAAAGCTAAAACGACCAGGCTTATATCCACGTGCCCGCGATTCAGGAAGCCCCGCAAAAAGTTCACGAACCGGAGTAAACACATTTGTATAGGTTGCGGGATTACTGCGAGGCGTTCTGCCTATGGGCGACTGATCAATTACAATAGCTTTATCCAGATTATGCAAACCGATGATGCTTTTATGCTCGCCGGGCATGGTGTGCGCGCCGTGAAACTCTCGCCTTAATACTTTTGCCATAACATCATTTACAAGCGAACTCTTGCCCGAACCCGAAACACCTGTTATTGCAACAAGTTTGCCGAGCGGAATTTTCACATCAATGTTTTTTAAATTATTGTGCCTTACTCCCTTAACGGTTAGATATTTTTGCGCATTACTTTTATTTTTTGGAATTTGAGCTTTGACATTTGACATTGGCATACGTTCGCCTACACGGCGTTTGCCATTCATATATTCCCCCGTCAGCGATTTAGATTTAAGGAGTTGATTATAAGTTCCCTCAAAAACAACCTCTCCCCCGTGTTTTCCCGCACCCGGACCAATATCTATAATATAGTCTGCTTCTTTTATGGTTAGCGTGTCGTGTTCTACGACCAAAACACTGCTACCCAAATCCCGCAACTCCTTCATGGTATCTATAAGGCGCTTTTGGTCCCGTGCGTGAAGACCGATTGAGGGTTCGTCCAAAATATACAAGACCCCGGCAAGATGTGAACCCAGTTGTGTCGCAAGTTGAATGCGCTGCGCCTCTCCCCCGGACAAAGTTCCGGCCTGACGGGACAAAGTTAGGTAGTGCAACCCTACTCTACGCAAAAAATTAAGCCTGTTGACTACCTCTTTAACTACCGGCTCCATTATCTTTTTTTCCGCGCTATTAAAATCTTTACTGTTAGGCAATTCAGAAAAAAAGACGTGCGCGTCATTAATGTGGTAGCTTACAACATCGTAAATGTTTTTACCTGCTATTTTTACAGACAGGGCTTCTTTTTTAAGACGCTTACCCTGACAAGCGGGACAGTTGCGAATATTCATATATTTTTCTATCTCCGCGCGAGTGTGCTCACTCTCAGTCTCCTTGTGCCTGCGTTCCAAATTAGGTATTACGCCTTCCAGGTTTTCATCTCCGTAAAGTACAATATCCAAAGCTGACTTAGGCAAATCTTTTATCCTCACACTCATTGAAAAACCATACTTTTGACTCATCCTGTGGAGTATCGTCCAATACCATCCCTGGCGGCCAACCCTATGCGAAGCCATCATCCAAGGACGTATAGCTCCCTCATCCAGTGTTAAGTTTTTATTCGGCACAACAAGCTCAGGGTCAACTTCCATCTTTGTACCGAGGCCCGAACACTCGGGGCAAGCGCCGTAAGGACTATTAAATGAAAAAGTGCGCGGTTCTACCTCGCGCATGCTAAACCCGCACTTAGGACAAGCAAACTTTTCAGAAAAAACATGCTCGTCATACACAGGTTGAACCTGTGTATTTTTATGTAAAACTATTAGCTGTCCCTTTCCTATCTTTAAGGCCGTTTCTATGGAATCTAAAAGCCGTATTTTATCAAGCTCCTTTTCTATTTCCAACTTATCTACAACAACATCTATTGAGTGCTTTTTCTTAGGATCCAATTCTTTCCCCAATGCTTCTGCGAACGCCATGATAGTGCCGTCAACCCGCGCACGCACAAAACCCGCACTTCCAACCTCTTCTAAAATTGCCTTATGCTCACCCTTCTTTCCTGAAACAAGAGGTGCTAAAATCACAACTTCGCCCTTCAGTTTTTTAACTGTTTCCGATATTTCCTGTGGACTGGATGCCTCAATTAAAATATTACAATTAGGACAATACGGCTTTCCAATATGCGCAAACAAGAGCCGTAAATAATCGTATATTTCTGTTATCGTGCCCACCGTTGAACGTGGATTTTTGGAAACCGTCTTTTGGTCTATCGCGATTGCGGGAGAAATACCCTCAATGCTGTCCACTTCCGGCTTATCCATGACACCCAAAAACTGCCTGGCGTAACTTGAAAGTGATTCTACATAACGTCTTTGGCCTTCCGAATATATGGTGTCAAAAACAAGTGAGCTTTTACCTGAACCGCTTACACCCGTAAAAACCACAAGACTATTCTTGGGAACATCAATATCTATATTCTTTAAATTGTGGGTTTTAGCGCCCTTTATTTTTAGTTTATTGGTCATAAATTTATAGGAGTTAGGCTTTAGCTTTTTAGCTTCTTAGACGTTATTTTTGTTTTTCCTACAAAGCTAAGAACCTAACTCCTAAGACCTACTCACGAAGTAAGCATACCATTATACAGTGTTGTCAATAGTTAATCAAGTAGTGTACAATATGTCCGCAATGAACAAAAATGTATCGATAGAGAAGATAAAAGAACTCCCCCAAAAACCAGGCGTGTATTTTTTAAAAAATAAAAACGGGGATGTTTTTTACATTGGAAAAGCAATAAACATAAAAAGCAGGGTGCAAAACCATAAAAACAACAGTGACCTTTTTAAACCTGAAAAAATACATACTGTTGAGTGGGTGGAAACTGTAAACGAGATAGAAGCGCTCTTAAAAGAGTCTGAGTACATAAAAAAACTTAACCCAAAAATGAACATCCGCCTGCGAGATGATAAAAAATATTTTTATGTAGGAATTACCGGCGAAGATTTGCCGCGGATATTTATTACCCACCAACCACTCAACAAGAAACAAGGTACAAGGATACAAGAAACAAACAAATCTCAAATTACAAATTCCAAACAAAAAGCTAAAAGCCAAAAGCTAAAAGCTATAACCTACTTAGGTCCCTATACTGACGGAGGGGCTTTAAAGTTGACCCTCAAATACCTAAGAAGGCTTTTTCCTTACTACACAACAAATCCAAAACGGCCTCTTTCCGCTAAAAAACATGGCAAGCTCCTCTGTTCTTACTGCCATCTCGGATTATGTCCGGGTCCGGAACCTAAAAAAAGCGAGTACCTAAAAAGTATCAAAGTAATGAAGCAAATCCTTAAGGGCAGAAAAAAGAGCGTAATAAGCGCCCTCAAAAAAGAGATGAAAGAAAACTCCAGACTGGAGAAATTTGAAAAAGCGGCCGAACTTCGCAATATTGCTCAATCCGTTGAAAATATCTTTTCTCACAACACAGTCCTGCCATGGAATGAAGAAGTCAGTAGCAAGCGAACAGATATGGGAACTGCCGAATATCTTGCAAATCTTGTTGGATCAAAAAAACCAATACACTCCATTGAGGGTTACGACATATCAAATATTCAGGGAAAAGAACCCACAGCATCAATGGTGCGATTTCAAAACGGAAAGCCGGAAAAAAACTTATACAGAAAATTCAATATCAAATCTCCGGATGAACCCAACGACTACCTAATGATGCGCGAAGTTGTCAGGCGACGATTAAAAAACAACTGGCCCCTTCCGGACCTCATGCTTATTGACGGCGGTCGCGGACAATTAAATTCAGTTCTTGTTGAACTTCGCAGTGCAAAAGTTAACATACATGCGGTATCTCTTGCTAAGCGCGAGGAGGAGTTATACCTGCCCAAACAAGTAAAACCCATTCCCCTAAATACAATGCCCAGTGAAGTTGAAAACCTTTTGCGCTATGCCCGGGATGAAGCGCACAGATTTGCTGTAAGCCACCACCGCCAAAGACACAGAAAAAAATTCCAATAATCTTGCGTAGGGCATTGTTTTGTTTGGATTTTTTTGATATCCTAAACTTATAACTTTTAAATTTAATTATGTTGTTTACTTCAGTGCTAAAAATAGTTGTTAACGCGTTTGCCATATACTTGGCATCTTTGCTTTTAGACGGCGTACAACTAAATATACCGAACGAATCACAGTGGCAGTATTACGCTATCTTCGCTTTAATTGGTTTTGTAATATGGTTTGGCAATACAGTAATAAAGCCGGTTCTTAAAGTATTGACTTTTCCGCTCATTCTTGTAACATTCGGTTTGTTCAATGTTGTGCTTAACATGCTTATTTTGTGGGGTGCAGACCTACTGCTTCCTCAATTAGAAATAACAGGATTTCTAACTCTGTTGTGGGCATCATTAATAGTTTCATTTATTAACGGCTTACTATTTTTTATATAGCTCGCTTCGCCTGCCTGTGCGTGAACGCACGCAGACAGGCTCGCAGGTATCAGGTTTTAGGTTTTAGGTATTAGACTAATATCTAATACTTAGTGCTTAAAACCTATTTGTGAACGAAGTTAACTCCGACGCTATCAAAATCTTTGATTTTGTTATAGCGTCGAGGATCCACGATACCGCAAGCGAATCAAAGATTCGGGTGGTATCGGGGCAAATACATGGATTTAAAAAACATTCTTCTAATTGCGCAGGTAATAATATCTATCGCGCTAATGACAACAATACTACTCCAAAGAAGAGGCGCAAGCCTTGGGGCTACCTTTGGAGGTGGCGGCGGAGGAGGATACTACCAAAAAAGAGGGGCAGAAAAACTGCTTTTTAATGCGAGTATCGTGCTTTCTATGCTATTTATAGGAATAGCTTTTGTAATACTTGTGATCTCATAGTTTGCTACGTTCATATAACATAGGTCGTATAACGTATAACATCGCGCTTGCTTCGCGAGCACCTAAAAATGTTCTATGTTCCAAGTTCTATGTTCTGTAATTTTGTGTGGCAAAACCGAACAAATGTTTAAAAGAAAGGAAAATAGACTACTTGCTAAGGAAGGGGCTAAAAAAGAAAAGGAAACCGTAAAATTTAGCCAGCGAATACATGATGGATATGTATCGCTGGTTTCTTTTGGTAAAGGAGTGTTCCACAGATTCAAACCTCAGGAAAAATATTTTGCGGGCATCGCCGCGCTTATTATTATAAGCTCTCTTTTTGCCATAGGTGTACAGGTGTACATAACAAAAACAAGCTCTGTTCCAGCCTTTGGCGGAGAATACAGAGAGGCAGTTATCGGTGTTCCGCGTTTTATAAATCCCGTACTTGCGTCTACTAACGATGTAGATAGAGATTTGGTCCACCTTGTTTACTCATCTTTGGTGCGCTACGACAAAAATGGGGGTATAGTTCCCGATCTTGCAGAAGAATACACAATATCAGAAGACGGAAAACAGTATCGCTTTACTCTAAAAAACAACCTAAGGTGGGAGGATGGAACTCCCCTCACCGTCGATGATATTTTATACACGATAGGGCTCATACAAAATCCGCAGTACTCAAGTCCGCTGTTTCAAAGCTGGCAGGGTGTCCAGGTATTTAGCGAAGATAGCAGAACAGTAATTTTTGAACTATCCTCTCCTTATCCGGCATTTATAGAAAATGTCACCTTAGGAATCCTTCCAAAACACATATGGCAGGATGTAGATGAAAAAAATTTTGTTTTAACAGATTTGAATTTAAAACCCATAGGTTCGGGGCTATACAAAGTTGAAAAATTCACAAAAGACAACGCGGGTTTTATATCCTCTTACACGCTTGTGCGCAACGAAAGATATTACAACCAAAAACCGTTTATAAATAAGATTACTTTTAAATTTTTCTCATCAGAAACAGACACGGTAAAAGCTTATAACGCCAAGAGTGTAGACGGAATATCTTTCATTTCTTCAGGGGTAATAACCGAAATGGAAGACAAAGAAGCCTTCAATATGCATGAATTTAAAATGCCAAGATATTTTTCCATATTCATTAACAAGGAAAAAAACGAGGCCTTGCAAGACCTAAAGGTGCGCCAGGCTTTAAGTTACGCCACCAACAGAAAACAAATAATAGACGGCGTTCTTTTAGGTTACGCGCAAGAGGTGGGAACCCCCATACCTCCCAACTTAACTTCATACTACAATGAAAGCGCTGAATTTTTAGACTACAATCCGGAAAAAGCGCGAGAACTTCTTAGAGAAGCGGGGTGGGAGGACAACAACGAAGATGGTATTTTAGAAAAAAGTACAGGGGAAGAAGATGCCGAAGTGCAGGAATTATCCTTAACCCTTGTAACAGCGCAGCGTCCCGAACTTGAGCAGGTTGCGCAACTACTACAAGAGCAGTGGAGGCAAGTTGGAATCAACTTAAATTTTAAAACAGAAGAGTTGGGAGAACTTCAACAAAGCACAATACGTTCGCGCAACTATGAGCTACTCATGTTTGGAGAGATTCTCGGAACCATACCGGATCCCTTCAGTTTCTGGCATTCTTCACAAAAAAATGACCCGGGACTTAATCTTGCAAATTATGATAATAGGGAAATAGATAAGCTGCTTGAAGAGGCGCGGCAAGAGACAAACAAAGAGGCACGCATTGAAAAGCTTAACGAATTTCAGCTCAAGGTAACGGCGGATGTGCCTGCAATATTCCTGTATGACCCCGCATATCTTTACCCTATACAAAAAAGCATACGAGGAATTGAACCTGTCTTTATGGTTGACAGCTCGTGGCGATTCGCAGACATACAAAACTGGTATATAGCAACTAAGAGAGTATTTTAAGCTCGCTTCGCCTGCCTGTGCGTGAACGCACGCAGACAGGCTCGCAGGTATTAGGTTTTAGCTTTTAGGTATCAGACTAGTACCTAGTACCCACAACCTATTTTGTGAGGTGGAGCGAATCCCGACGCTATCAAAATCTTTGATTTTGTTATAGCGTCGAGGATCCACGATACCGCAAGCGAATCAAAGATTCGGGCGGTATCGGGACAAAAACATGAATGAAAAAAATATAGACTCGTATAATATGAGGCAAATAATACTGGACTTTCCCAGGCAGTTCCCCGTCGGGTACGGTGCAGTTGGTGATGCGGGAAAAGAATTTACAAGCAAAGAGTTTAAAAACATAATTATCGCGGGAATGGGAGGGTCAGCGCTTGCGGGGGAGGTTTTAACACTTCTTTCAGGAGCATTAAAACTTCAACTACCTGTGTTTATACATCGAGATTACGGATTAAGCTCTATGGCAAACAAAAACAGTCTTATTGTAACCCTATCCTACTCAGGTAATACAGAGGAAACTCTTTCCGTGTATCAGGCAGCCAAAGAAAAGGGTATAACGCTTGCGGTTATTACAAGCGATGGAAGTCTTAAGCAGATGGCCAAAAAAGACAAAAAACCTTTAGCAATTGTGCCCGAGGGTATCCCCCCTCGCCTCGCAATTGGATATCAATTTTCTGCTCTTTTGGCTATACTTTCAAATGTGGGGATAATTGAACCAAAAGAAGATGTGGTGCAAAAAATATCCTCTGAGTTGAAATCCGCTGAAGTAATGAGTCTCGCAAAAGAATTGGTGGGTGAGATAAAAGAAAAAACTCCCATAATATACTCATCCAAGGCAAATAGTCCCCTTGCATACATAATGAAGATACAGATAAACGAGAACGCGAAAAGACACGCTTTTTATAACTCGTTTCCGGAACTTAATCACAATGAAATACTGGGATACGAAAACTCAAACCCCGACAACTTCTTTGTCTTTATGTTGCGGGATAAAAACGACCACCCGAAAAATCAAAGAAGAATGGAAATAACAGCCAGACTGCTTGAAAAAAGAAAGTACAAAGTTAAATTTATTGACATTGAGGGTGAAAATATGTATAATAGAGCTTTCAATGCCATACTTTTTGGCACTTGGCTCTCATATTATTTAGCTATACAAGATAGTATAGACCCCACTCCTGTTACCCTGATAAAAGAAATTAAACGCTCGCTCAGTTAAAACTTCGCTCTCTTTAGCTTTCAACTTCTGGCTTTTGAACCATTGCGTCAAAGGCGCAATATAAGCTAACAAGCTAAAAGCTATAAGCTAACTCTGCGCAGATGGCGGAATCGGTAGACGCGCTACGTTCAGAACGTAGTGGGCGCAAGCCCGTGGAGGTTCAAGTCCTCTTCTGCGCACAATTTAACGAAGTGAAATTGAGAGTAGGAGAGGATGCAGAACCTCAGGAAGGGGTCCCACCAGAGGCGGGCAAGCAGGCCTGCCTGCCGGCTCGCCTCGCTCTCTCGGCGGAGCGGGCAGGCAGGGAAGCGGGGGGAGTCCTCTTCTGCGCACATGTATTATTATAAATTAACATACAAACTAATTAACACTGTATTCGAACTCTAAAGAATACAATAATTTTGCATTATGAATGCACAACAAAACACACAAAGAAGGTCTCCGCGTCCGCCTGCTATGCAGGCAGATTCGTCTGCGCACATATCAACAAGTAGAGACCCTCAAGCGCAAAAAACAAGTACAGCACCAGAATCAGTTGTAAAAATAATACCTATAGGCGGTCTTGAAGAAGTGGGTCGCAACATGGCGGCTATTGAATACCAAAACAAGGTATTAATAATTGATGTGGGTTTGCAGTTTCCGGAAGAAGATATGCCGGGAATTGATTACATAATACCCAACATCTCATACTTTACCGAAAATAAAGAAAAGGAAATTGTGGGAGTGATAATAACCCACGGGCACCTGGACCATTTTGGAGCCATCCCGCACATAATACCCAAACTGGGAAACCCTCCTATGTTTGCCACGAAGCTAACAAAAGCTTTAATACTAAAAAGACAAACAGACCATCCTGAATCAGGTCCCATTGAAGTAACTGAGTTCACCAAAGACGACGTTTTAAAACTACACCCTTTTGAAATAGAATTTTTCCATGTAAATCACAATGTTCCCGATAGTGTGGGTCTTGTAATAAAGACGCCCGAGGGAAACATTATGCATACGGGTGATTTCAAGTTTGACCACTCCCCCGTAGGGGAAGAACCGGCTGACATAGGAAGAATAGTACAGCTTGCATCCCGGGGCATAGATGTTTTAATGTGCGACTCAACTAACTCGGAAACTCCCGGATACACACTAAGCGAAAGTGAGGTTCAAAGAAACCTTGAAGAGATAGTAAAAGCAGCGCCTGGAAGAGTAATTGCAGCAACTTTCGGCTCTCTTACAAGCCGCGTGCAGGAACTTATAAACATAGCCGAAAAACATGACCGATATGTTGTATTAGACGGTTATACAATGCGGACAAACTACGAGATAGCAAAAGAGTTAGGATATATAAAATCACCGAGAGGCAGGGTCGTATCCATGAAAGAGATAAAAAAATACCCTCCAGAGAAGATTATAGTTATATGTACGGGAGCCCAAGGAGAGGGAGAAGCCGTGCTTATGCGAATTGCGAATAAAGAACACCAGCACATACAGTTGCAGAAAGGAGATTCTGTTATATTCAGTTCTTCAATAGTTCCCGGAAACGAACGTGCTGTACAAGGGTTAAAAGACTTACTAATGAGTCAGGGAGCTAAAATTTTCCATTCACAACTTATGGATATACACGCTTCCGGACACGCCTCAGCGGAGGACTTAAAGCTTATGTTTAACCTTGTAAAGCCTACATATTTGATACCCATACATGGACACAGATATATGCGCCAGACCGAGGCAGACCTGGCTGAAAGCGTGGGTATACCTCAGGAAAACTCTATGGTTATTGAAAACGGGCGGGTTGTTACATTAAGTAAAAAAGATGGTTTGCAGGTAACAAAGGAGCGTGTGCCGACATCTTACGTTATGGTTGACGGACTCGGCATTGGAGACGTCGGACAGGTAGTCTTGCGGGACAGACAAGCACTCAGCCAGGATGGAATGCTTGTTGTTATAGCTGTTGTCGATTCAGAAAAAGGCAAGGTGCGGGGAAATCCCGATATAATATCAAGAGGGTTTGTGTACCTTAGAGAATCAAAACCTCTGTTAATGGATGTGCGCAAAAAAACCAAGGCAATAGTAGAGCACGCGGCAAGCGAGGGTGGCACCACAAACTGGGATTACGTAAAAGAAAACATACGCGATCAGCTGGGAAAACTACTTTTCCAAAAGACAAAGAGAAGGCCGATGATACTACCTGTTATCATACATACCTAAAATATAAAATTTTATCAAACTTAAAACCCCGCTTTACACGGGGTTTTAAGTTTGATATTTATATTTTGACTAAATGGGAAAACCGGTTTTCCCATTTATTTTAACTCTTCCAAGGTATCCAAAAGCTCCTTTTCTTTACTTTCAAGCAATTCTTCACTACGAGCATCAACTATTAACCGTAACTTCGCCTCCGTATTAGATGCGCGAAGCAAAAAGCTCCAATCGGGATACTCAACACGCAACCCGTCCATTTCATTGCAAGAATGGCGAGGTCGGACCTTGCCAAAAAAATGTATCACAGCCGTGATACATTTTTGATACGATTTGATACAATTTTCTACCCCGCAACCCATTCTTTTGAGACAAAATCATAACGGGAAAGCTTTTCTCGGAATATTTGTTCTATTTTTTTTAAATTCTCTTCTGTTTTGGCTTCAAACCGAAGCGTGAGGTTGGGGCCGGTATTTGAAACACGCACAAGCCCCCAGCCCTCTAATTCTTCAAAATTAACGCGTGCGCCGTCAATGTCTATAACAGCATAGCCCTCTTTTTTAAATTCCTCGGTTACTTCTTTTACAGTACCAAACTTTTTATCATCCGGCGTTTCGGCGGTATAGCCCGGACTTGAAATATATTGCGGTGTTTCCGCCTCTAACTCTGAGACGCTTTTGTTCTGCTCTGAAAAATACTGCACTAAACTAACTGCCGCCATAGAGGCATCATCAAAACCATAGTAGTTGTGCTTTAAAAATATATGGCCGCTGAGCTCCGCCCCTAGCTCTGCTTTTTCTTTCTTCATAATTCTCTTAATATTTGAATGGCCAGTTGGCGCCATTACGGCCTCACCTCCGTGCGCCTCAATATCTTCGGGTAGCGCCTTTGAGCTTTTGACATCATAAATTATCTTGGCTGCCGACTTATTTTCTAAAACAAGGCGGGATAAAAATATAGAAAACTTATCCGGCCATACAATTTGCCCTACTTCATCAACCATACCTAAACGGTCGCCGTCACCGTCAAAGGCGAACCCGAAATCTGCCTTATTCTCTAAAACAACTTTTGCAGTATCTTCCATCATTTTAGTGTCAGCTGGATTTGGCGTATAATTTGGAAAGTCAGCATCAGGTTTTGTATAACGCTCAACCACCTCACACCCTATGGTACGTAACAAGTCGGGAGCAAAAAGCCCTGCCGTGCCGTTGCCCGTATTTACAACTATCTTAAATTTCTTTTCAACATTTACACGCGATGATAGATCTTTTATATACTCCTTTTTTATATTTTCTTTTCTAACCCCTCCCCCATCGTGTTCTTCGAGATCATTATCCAATATCATTTTATACAGCCCTTTTAACTCCTTGCCCCCAAGCGTACTCGCAAAACCATCTGCCAGTTTTGCGCCGTTCCATCCTTTGGGGTTGTGTGATGCGGTTATCATTATGCCACCTCCTGTTTTAAAATAAAACTGCGCCCAGGACATCATGGGCGTCATAACAGTACCTATATTTATTACTTTCCTGCCCGTAGATACAAGGCCTTTTATAGCAGCCTCGCGAAATTTCTCAGATGTTGAACGGCTGTCATTGCCTATTACAACAGTTTCAATGCCTTTGCGCGCCAAATAGGTGCCGTATGCACGACCTATAAGCTCCAGAGAGCTAATATTTAGCTCATCGTTGCTTTCTCTTCCGCGTATATCATATTGGCGAAAAATTGATTCATTCATAGATTTTATTTCGGCTCTACCTCACAAAATAGGTATTAGGTTTTAGCTATTAGGTATTACACTAGTGTAGCACCTAATAGCTAAAACCTAATACCTGCGAGCCTGTCTGCGTGCGTTCACGCATAGGCAGGCGAAGCAAGCTTGTTGACTAATACACTTATTATGATACCATATCTAAGTATGTCAGACACAATAATAAAACCAAAAAAATCATATGAATTGTACATGCTTCTAAGCCCCGCGTCCTTTGATGGAGATGTTTCGGGTGTAGAGGAAGCTGTTGGTAAGATTTTACAAAAACATGGAGCACAAATAGAACGATCAGATAGGTTCACAAAAAAAGATTTAGCTTACAATATACAAAAATTTGGCTATGCGTACGCTGCAAGTGTTTATTTTTTTGCTCCAACTGAAAGTATAGAGGAAATAACAACTGAGCTAAATACATCAGATATAGAGTTTCTGCGAATATTAATTACAAAAGCTCAAAAAAGACCTAAAATTTCTACAAAGCCACGCAGAACAAAACCAAAGCAAAATACGGAAGAAATGTCTAAAGAAAAGGTGGCTGTTACTGAAGCTAATCCTAAAAAAGAGGAGGTAGCATCAAAAAATACTGACGAACCAAACACAAAAAAAGAACAGAACCAAAAAAATGAAGACAAAGAACCGGATGGAGATAAAATAACATTAGACGACATAGACAAGAGGCTTGATGAAATAATGGAACAACTATAATTAACTCGCTTCGCTCGCTTAAAACCGCGGATTAACACGGATTTAAGCAGATTGATGCGGATAACATCAGCATAGAATCCGCAAAAATCTGCATATATCAGCGGTTATTGTGAGGCGGAGCCGAACAAAAACAATGAATTTAAATAAAGCTATAATAATAGGAAACGTAACAAAGGATCCAGAAGTAAGGACCACGCCAGCCGGTGACAAGGTGGCGAATTTTTCAGTAGCTACCAACTTGATTTGGAATGATCGGTCTACAGGGGAAAAACAGCAAAAAACAGAGTTTCATAATGTTGTTGCCTGGAGACGCCTTGCTGAAATCGCGGAACAGTATTTAAACAAAGGAGGTTTAGTAATGATAGAGGGCAGAATTGAAACAAGAAGCTGGGAGGATCAAAGCGGTGTTAAAAAATATATGACCGAAATTATCGCGGAAAACATGCAGTTGGGACCGCGAAGAGACACTGGAGGAGGTTCATCAAACTCAGGACAAGAAAAGGAAAGTTCATCTAACAGTGATTCGGGTTCTAAAGACAACGATATACCTACAATTGATGCCAACTCGCCTACAAACTCAGACGATGAAATAGACATAAAAGATATACCCTTTTAAGCTCGGACTAAAGCCCTCGTAATTTCAAATTTAGAATGCTGAATTTCAAATGAATGACTAAATGACCCAATGTTTCAACCTGCCTGCCGGTCCCGACTCTCGATGAGAGTACGAGGACTCGAAATCGGAGCAGGCAGGAATTAAAGCATTAAAAAATTAAATTGAAATTTAAAATTTAGAATTTAAAATTTTTGCCAAAATGAAAGAATGTCAAATTTGTAAAAATCAAATGATGGTTGACTGGAAAAACGCAGAACTTTTGCGTCGTTTTATGGATTACGATTTTAAAATCATGTCCCCAAGAAAAACGGGAACGTGCGCGAAACACCAAAGACAAGTTGCAAAAGCTATCAAAAGGGCGCGACAGGCAGGAATACTGCCTTATACACCAATGCTAAGCGACTAGTTGTATTATAAAAAGAACCTACAAAGAGGATCTTTATACTAAGTAAAACAGCAAACCAACACTAAAAAAACCGCTCCAATGGAGCAGTTTTTTTAGTGTTGGAAATTAATATTTTTTAACTAACTGCTTTTAATATCTCCCTCTCTATCTCTTTTGCTACCTTACTATTATCTTTTAGAAATTCTTTGGCGCCTTCTATTCCCTGTCCCAATTTCTGATCTCCGTAACTAAACCATGCACCTGATCTCTTAACCACATCATACTTAACACCGGCATTAACCAAGTCACTCAAATAGGATATCCCTTCATTATAGAAGATATCAAACTCGGCGGTTCTAAACGGAGGCGCTGTTTTATTTTTTACCACTTTGCTTTTTACCCTGTTCCCTATTATTTCTTCCCCGCTTTTTATTTTTGCGGACTGACGCACCTCTATGCGAACTGATGAATAAAACTTAAGCGCGTTTCCCCCTGTTGTGGTTTCCGGATTGCCGAACATAACACCGATCTTCATTCTTATCTGGTTAATGAAGATTATTGCGGTATCGCTTTTTTGGGCTATGGCTGTAAGCTTTCTGAGGGCTTTTGACATTAAACGGGCCTGTAGCCCGATCTGTTGGTCTCCCATCTCTCCCTCTATTTCTGCTCTTGGAGTTAAGGCAGCCACAGAGTCTATAACTATCAAGTCCAAGGACCCGCTGCGAACCAAACTTTCCACAATATCCAATGCCTGTTCCCCGCTATCGGGTTGTGATATTAAAAGATCTTTCATTTTAACTCCTATGCGTTTTGCATACTCAGGATCAAGCGCGTGCTCAGCATCTATAAAAGCGCATAAACCACCCTTCTTTTGCGCTTCAGCTATTACATGCAGGGTGAGTGTTGTTTTCCCGGAGCTTTCAGGGCCATATACCTCGGTTATTCTGCTTTTTGGAACCCCTCCTCCAAGCGCGATGTCCAGAGAAATGGAACCTGTGCTTATTCTTTCTATTTTACTTTTTACATGCGGATCCATCTGCATTATGGACCCTTCGCCAAATTTAGTTCTTATATCCTCCAATACCGCGCTTAAAGCGTTTTCATCTTTTTTCCCTTCCTTTGGTGCGGAGCTTTTTTTAGTTTCTTTTTTTGTCATAAAATTTTATTAACTTCTGTCTCAATTTTAACGTTAAAAACCTATAGGGTCAAATTACAGCTTAAGTATCTTTCTCGCTGTCTCTACTTCTTTACCTGCAGGGCTTATGGCTTTAATAGTTATTGTGTTCAAACCGGCACTTAGAGGTACTCTAACTTCAAAGTTGCCGCCTTTTTGGGGTTCCACCTCCTGCCCGTCAATAAATATCTTTTCCGCGTTTTGAACCTCACCCTGAATAAACACAGAATCTTCTTCCGTTACACTACTAAAATCAACGGGGTTAAGTACTTCAACTTGTGGAATCTCAGAAACAAGCTTTTGGTTAAAGTAAAAAAAAACGGCAAGAGCTATGCCTGAAAGCAAAACAACTGTAAGTATTATGTGTTTTGAAGTAATAATAAAAGAGGGTTGTGATATTTTTGTATCAGTTTCTGCACCTTTTTCAAGAAGGTCTTGATTCTCTCTCTCAAACTGCAATATAATCTCATCCGCGTTTTCATTGCAAGCTCCTGCCCACTTTTTAATAAACCCGCGTATGTATACGGGGCTTGGAAGTTTTTCAAAATCATTATTTTCCAGACGAAGCAGATACTTTTCCTGAATCTTAGTAGATTTAGATAATTCCTCTATAGACAACTCTGCATCCTCCCGCATCAATTTTAGATTTTCTCCTATACTGGACATAATTTTTTTAATTTAGTTAGGCCAAATACTCATCATCATCTTCTTCATATTCCTCATTATCCGCGTTTTCTTCAAGCATCTTTTGACCCGCCATATCCTCTTCCTCAAGATACACATCTCTGGGTTTTGAGCCTTCTGCCGGGCCGACAACGCCATTTTCTTCAAGCATATCCAAAAGACTCGCTGCGCGCGCGTATCCCACTCTTAACTTTCGCTGTAAGTATGAAGCAGACGCTTTTTGCGCCTCAATTACCAGCTGTTTTGCGTAATCGTACAGCTCATCGTCTGCTTTTGATAAGCCAGCGCCATCAAAATCTATAGAATGGTTTGGTGAATTAACTGCCCGCGGTGAAAAGTCTTTAACCTCCTCCACCCCACTCTCTTCGGTTCTGAGATTTTCTCTTTGTTTTCGCAAATGGTCTGTAACCTTTTTTATTTCTGTCTCGCTAACAAAGGCGCCCTGTACTCTCGAAGGTTTTGAACGATCAGGTGAAAGATAAAGCATGTCACCTTTTCCAAGCAATTTTTCAGCACCGCCCATGTCAAGAACTGTGCGTGAATCTACTTGAGAAGCAACCTGAAACGCCATGCGAGCTGTTATGTTGGCCTTAATAAGACCCGTAATGACCTCCACTGAAGGACGCTGAGTGGCAAGAACAAGGTGTATTCCAACGGCGCGAGCCATCTGAGCTATCCTTACGATAAGCGCCTCCACTTCCTTGCCCTTAGAAGACATAAGATCTGCAAGCTCATCTATAACTATTACTATATAAGGCAATTGGTCTCCCGCCTCTATAACCTTTTTGTTGTTATTATAAGAAAATATATCTCGGGAACCCACCTGAGAAAGCTCGTCAAACCTCCTTTCCATCTCGTTAACAGCCCACTTTAGCGCGTTAACAGCTTTACTATTGTCTACCACTATTGGAGCTAAGAGATGGGGTATATCAGCATAAACAGAAAACTCCACACGCTTTGGATCTACCATAATAAAACGAAGTAAGCGCGGGTGGTTTTTGTAAAGCATGCTTAAAATAACAGCGTTAAGCGCTATCGTCTTACCACTGCCGGTAGAGCCGGCTATAAGCAGGTGGGGCATGCGACTAAGGTCTGCATAAACAGGTGCTCCTTTCACATCTCGACCCAGAGCCATGGTTAAATCACCCTCTGCTTCGGCAAACTTAGGATTTTCTATAAGATTTCGCAAACGAACCCATGTAGTAGCTTTATTTGGAATCTCAATACCGACAAAAGAACGACCCGGTATTGGTGCCTCTATTCTTATCGGATGTGCCGCAAGCGCCAGGCTTAAATCATTGCCAAGAGCTGTAATACGCGCCAGTTTCACGCCCTCAGCCGGCTTTAAAGTATACTGGGTTACTGTCGGACCCACATTTACCTCGCCCATCTCAACATCTATTCCGAAATTCTGCAGAGTTCTCTTAATAATATTCGCGTTAGCCACAATATCACCGCTTGTAGGTTTTCCAGTTTCGGGCTCAAGTAGTTCTGAGGAGGGGAACTCATAATTTGCGAACTCACCCTGTGTAAGCTGTGTAAAAGACTCTTCTTTTTGTTTCCCCCTTTTTTTGTTTTGTTTTTTATTTTCAACCACGGAAGATTTAGGTTCTTCTTTTTGGTCTGCACCCCGCTCATCTTCTTCGTCTATTTCACTTTTAGATTTTTTCTTGAACTTCTTACCGGGAACTGCGCCTCCAATATCTAAGGCACCTTTTCTGATTCTTCTTTGCTCGGCAATTCCCTCCAGAAACTTACTCACATTAATATGAAATCCAAGAATTACAGAAATGGCTATAATTGAAAGCAAGAGTATAACAGCGGCTACTCCTCCCATAAAATGAAGAGGTACATACGAGAACAAATATCCCCAATAACCGCCCCGAAGTATGTGAACATCGCTTGAATATCCGCTTATTGCAAATATGCCTAAAACGCTGGAGAAAAACAAAAAAGCCGCCAACACGGTTGATTTGTTTGACTCCCTACTCCAGGAAAATACAAAACCAAGCGCTACAGCGACAAGCACAAATGGCGCAACATACATACCCCACCCAAATATATTATTCAAAAATTCAGAAAATACCTCGCCGAACTGTCCGGCTTTATCAAACAAGCTTAAAAAACTCAAAAGAGCTATAGCTATAAGTGTCGTACTCCATATTCCTTTCTTTACACCCGGATCCAGCTCATGCTTCAATTTCTTCTTCTTTTTGGAAGACACTTTTTTAAGAGGTTTCTTCTTCTTTGCCATTTTGTTCGGCTTCGCATCACAAAACAAGATTACACTGATAATAACTGATACCACTGATGATTTTTACATGCATCAGCGTAATCAGCCATTATCTGTGATATCTAAGCGAGCGAAGCGAGCTTAGCGAGCTATTTCTTTTTATTATAACCTGTTCCCGCTGGTATTATTTTACCAATAATTACGTTCTCCTTCAAACCTTTGAGTTCATCTTTACGCCCCTCTATAGCAGCTTGAATAAGCACTCTGGCTGTTTCTTGGAAAGAGGCCGCGGACAAAAAGCTATCAGTGGTAAGCGCTACTTTTGTAATACCTAAAAGCAATCTTGTTCCTTTTGCCTTTTCTTTTTTAGCATTTTCAAGCGTTTCATTAGCAATCTGGAACTGTGATTGCACAACTATCTCTCCGGGGCTAAACCTTGAATCTCCGGGTTCGCTAATCCTAACGCGAGAGAACATCTGGCGTGCTATAATTTCTATGTGCTTGTCATGGATTGTAGCACCGTGTGAGGTGTATATTTTTTGCACCTCATCAACAACATACTTTTGAACACCCTCCTTGCCCTTCTGCTTATACAGTTCTTTTAAGTCTATATTTCCTTCTGTCAGCTGTGCTCCCGGGGTAACAAGATCACCCTTTTCAACCCATAAAGCAACGTTCAAAGGTACCGCATACTCAACCACATCCTTAGCTTTAGATTTTTTACCTGATGATTTCTTGCTTTCTACTGTAACAGGCCCGTTGGAGGTTTTTATTTTTATAACGCGCGCCTTTTCTGTATCTTCAATAGCTTCAACCTTGCCATCCACCTCTGATATAGCGGCTTTACCCTTAGGGGTTCTAACCTCAAATATCTCTTCAATACGAGGCAGTCCCTGAGTAATGTCTGCGGTTCCTGCCACACCACCGGTGTGGAACGTACGCATGGTAAGCTGAGTTCCGGGCTCTCCAATTGCCTGCGCGGCAATTACTCCAACCGCCTCGCCTGAGACAACTATTTCTCCTCTACCAAGATCTAAACCGTAACACCTCGCGCATATACTCCCATCCTTGCAGGTTATAGGGCTAAATGCCTTAACCTCTCTAATACTGTCGTCGGCATCAATTTGCTTAGCTTTAGTATAGTCTATAAAATCTCCCTTCTTAACGATTACAGTTTTATCTTTACCCTTAACAGATGCGGCTGCGACACGGCTATATATCTTTTCAGAAAATGCCTGCCCTGTATCTTTAATGTTTTCTCTTAGGAAAACAGCGCCCTTTACATCATCGCACTTTTTATTACGTACTATAAGGTCTTGTGTTACATCAACAAGCCGTCTTGTCAAATATCCCGCGGATGCTGTACGCAAAGCTGTATCCGCGGTACCTTTTCGCGCGCCATGTGTTGAAATAAAGTATTCAAGAGCGGTAAATCCTTCTTTGTAGCTACTCTCCACGGGCATCTCCATAATTTGTCCTGCTGGGTTCACAACAGAACCCTTCATGCCCATCATCTGCACCGGCTGAGACCACGAGCCCCTCGCACCGGAGGAAACAATAAGCGCGACTGAGCCATGCGGATCAAGATACTTTGGAACCATCTTTTCTACTTTACGCTTTGATTCGGCCCATACCTCAATTATCTTGCTACGCCTCTCTTGTGTGCTCAAAAGCCCGTCTTCAAACTGTCCCTGTATCTCAGCTATTCTCTTGTGTGCTTCTTTTAATATCCCCGGCTTTTCATCCGGAACTTTAAGGTCGTCCATGCTCCATGTCGTGCCTGAAATTGTTGAGTAATGAAAACCAAGATTTTTAATCCTATCCAAAACTCCTACAGTCTCTTCAGCTCCAAACTCACGCAATATTTCCGCGGTAATATTCTTAAGCGCCTTAGAGTTAAGCTCTTCGTTAATAAACGGGTATTCTTCAGGAAGCGCGTCATTAAAAATCACTCTTCCCGCACAAGTCTCTATAAATCTTTCGTCTTCAGGAATATTCTTAAATTTGGGATTATCCCTATCAACCTTAAGTTTTATTGATGCTTTTATATTCATAACTCCGGAGTCAAACGCGAGAATAACATCATCCATTGAGTAAAATGCCTCTCCTTCGCCCTTAGCTCCTTCTTTTATCTTACTCATCCAGTAACACCCTAAAACCATATCCTTTGTGGGATTAACAATTGGTTCACCTGTAGCGGGCTTACTCAAGTTAACCGAAGAAAGCATAAGAGTTCTTGCCTCCTCCTGGGCTTCTTCAGAAAGCGGTAAATGCACAGCCATCTGGTCACCGTCAAAGTCCGCATTAAATGCGGTACAAACAAGCGGGTGTAACTGAATCGCGTTACCCTCTATAAGTACAGGTTGAAATGCCTGTACACCTAAGCGGTGCAGAGTAGGAGCTCTGTTCAAAAGCACATACTTGCCTTCAATTACTCCTTCCAATATGGCCCACACCTCGGGAGGCGCGTCGTCTATCATATGATTAGCCGCGCGCACGTTATATGCGAGTTCTTTTTCTAAAATTTGATTTATAACAAAAGGTCTAAAGAGTTCAAGCGCCATCTTTTTAGGCAGACCGCACTGGCTTAAATCAAGCTCAGGGCCGACAACAATAACGGAGCGTCCCGAATAGTCCACACGCTTACCAAGCAAGTTTTGGCGAAATCTTCCCTGCTTTCCTTTTAGCATGTCCGCGAGTGATTTAAGCGCTCTTCTTCCGCCGGATGTTGCGGTAACAACAGTCTTTCCCGGTCGCGCGGAATTATCCAGCAACGCATCCACCGCTTCTTGGAGCATTCTGCGTTCATTTCTAACAATAACTTCAGGCGCGTTAAGTTCAATCAGACGCTTAAGGCGATTATTTCTGTTAATCACTCTTCTATAGAGGTCGTTAAGGTCGCTTGACGCGTACCTGCCTCCATCCAATTGCACCATAGGCCTAAGCTCAGGAGGCAATATAGGAAGGTATGTCAGAAACATCCAGTCAGGATCTATGTCGGCATCTTTCATTCTTTGCGCTAAAATCAATCTGCGGTATACCTTCTTTTTCGCAACGGAATTTGTCCCCTTATCCTGTATCTCCTTTTTAAGTTCTTTAATGAGTTTATCAAGGTCAAGATCCTGCAATATCTTCTTTACCGGTTCAGAACCTGTACTGGCCTCAAATATCTCACCATACTTTAGACTCATGTCGTGATAATCGTATTCATTCAAAATAGCAAGAAGTTTAAGATTCTTAAGTCTTGACAACTCTCTGTCGCGCAACTCTTTAAGTTTGGCTTTTTCTTTATCCTCTAAACCGCGTACCTTTTTCTTGTACTCGGCATGAACACGCTTGATAGCATCTTCCTTTTTTTCACCATCCAAACTAATAACTATATAGTTCGCGTAATATATAACCTTCTCCAATTGTTGTATAGGAGCTCCAAGTATCATACCCATCCTGCTGGGCACTCCTCTCAAAAACCAGATGTGGGCTATGGGGGTAGCAAGCTTAATGTGGCCCATTCGCTCACGCCTCACACTGCTACGTGTTACCTCAACACCACACTTATCACAAATAACACCCTTATATCTTACCCTTCTGTATTTTCCACAATAGCACTCATAGTCCTTTTCGGGACCAAATATTCTCTCGCAAAAAAGACCGTCCTTTTCAGGCTTTTGGGTTCTGTAATTAATGGTTTCGGGCTTTGTAACCTCGCCATGCGACCACGAAAGAATGTCCTCGGGAGAGGCGATTTTTAATTGTATTGATTTTAGGTCTGATACTTTAAGGCTCATATTTTTGTTCCTACCTGCGCCGCATTATGCAACGCGGCAGGCAGGCACTTCGTTCACATTAACCGCTGATATATGCTGATTTTGCGGATTTTATGCTGATAACATCCGCATCTATCTGCTTTTATCCGCATTAATCCGCGGTTTAAGCGAAGCGAGCTTAATTTTCTTCTTCAATTTCAACATTAAGACCCAGGGCCTTGAGTTCATTTACCAGCACGTTAAAGGATTCCGGTATGTTGGGTTTTTTAATAGACTCTCCCTTTATAATACTTTCATACGCGGCGGACCGTCCCATAACATCGTCACTCTTAATGGTTAATATTTCCTGTAAATTATGTGCTGCGCCGTAACCTTCAAGCGCCCACACTTCCATCTCTCCAAATCTTTGTCCTCCAAACTGACTCTTTCCTCCAAGAGGCTGTTGGGTAATAAGTGAATAAGGTCCGATGGAACGCATATGTATCTTATCTTCTATCATGTGCACTAACTTAAGAACGTACATATACCCTACAGTAACATCCTGCTCAAAAGGCTCTCCTGTGCGCCCATCGCGCAACTGAATTTTTCCATTCTCAGGAAGTCCCGCTTTTTTCAGCTCTCCCTTAATATCCTCTTCGGTAGCACCTGAAAAAGTTGGTGTTACAGCCCTATATCCCAGCTCATGAGCGGCCCATCCAAGGTGAGTTTCAAGTATCTGTCCAATATTCATACGCGAAGGCACACCAAGCGGGTTAAGCACTATATCTACCGGAGTACCGTCGGGCATAAAAGGCATATCTTCTTCCATTAAAACCCTGGAGATAACTCCTTTATTACCATGACGTCCTGCAATTTTGTCTCCCGCTTCTATCTTCCTTAGTTGAGCTACCTCTACCTGTATAGACTTAATAACTCCGGTGGGGAGCTTGTCCCCATTGTCACGGGAAAATACAGTAACTCCAACCACTCTTCCGCGCTTACCATGCGGAGTCCTCAAGGATGTATCTTTTACATCGCGGGCCTTTTCGCCAAATATCGCTCTAAGTAGTCTCTCTTCACTGGTAAGGTCTGCCTCACCCTTAGGTGATATTTTTCCAACAAGTATGTCTCCGGGGTTTACCTCAGCCCCTATTCTTACAATCCCCTCCTCATCCAGGTCTTTAAGTTTATCTTCACCCACATTCGGAATATCCGGTGTTGTTATTTCGGGTCCAAGCTTTGTTTCACGAACATCAATAGTAAAATCTTCTATATGTATTGAAGAAAGGGTGTCATTCTTAACCAGGCGCTCACTTATAAGAATGGCATCTTCAAAATTACCACCTCTCCATGGCATAAAGGCAACTAATATGTTTTTACCCAATGAAAGCACGCCATCACTTACAGATGAGGTGTCAGCCAAAAGATCTCCCTTCTTTATTTTATCTCCGGGCTTTACCTTCGGAGATTGATGTATTACTGTATATTGGTTTGAGTGTATAAAATTCTTAAGCTCATATTCTGTGGTTCCCTTTTTACTTTTTGTGGAGCTGTTTCCGTAGCGTACTACAATTTTATTGCCATCCGACTCTTCAACAACGCCATTATCTTCAGCATATACTCCCAAACCGGAATCTTTAGCAATTTTCTCTTCAAGTCCTGTTCCCACAAGCGGAGCTTCGGGTCGTACACAGGGAACAGCCTGTCTTTGCATGTTCGCGCCCATCAATGCGCGATTTGCGTCGTCATGTTCCAGGAAGGGAATTATAGCTGTTGCAACAGATATGGACTGTCTTGGAGATACGTCCATATACTGCACATCTTTTTTATCAACAAAAGTCGGTACTCCTTTAATTCGCGCCTGCACAAGCTTATCTTTAAGGTTGTTGTTTGAATCAACATTTGTAGCAGAAGAAGCTATGACATTTCTCTCTTCCTTTAACGCGTTCAAGAATTCTATATCCTTTGTCAACTTTCCATTTTTTACTACAAAATACGGAGTCTCAAGAAAACCTAACTCATTAATTCTCGCGTAAGACGCCATTCGGGTTACGATTCCAACATTCGGACCTTCGGGAGTCTGTATGGGGCAAATTCTTCCGTAGTGAGACGGCTGCACGTCACGCACCTCAAAACCAGCGCGTTCACGCGTTAAACCTCCTGGTCCTGTAGCAGAGAGAATTCTTTTGTGCTCAAGTTCGCTCAATGGGTTTGTATTATCCATGAACTGCGAAAGTTGTCCTGTGGTGAAAAACTCCTTAACAACAGATGCAACAGGCCTCGCATTAACAAGCTGTACAGGAGTTACAGTATCAACATCCAGGGTAGACATCCTGTCCTTTGCAATCCTTTCCATTCGGGTAAGTCCTACACGCAATCTGTTTTGCAGTAGCTCCCCTATAGAGCGCACCCTTCTGTTTCCCAGGTGGTCTATGTCGTCAGCCTTGGCATCGGGATCTTCGTTCATGTGAATAACCTCCGCGATAACAGCTATAAGATCTTCTTTTTTAAGCACTCTGTCCTCAGGCTCAAACTCTGTTTTTTTAGGATCTTCTGTTTTAAATCCAAGCTCTTCAAATATTCCCCCTAAACGCTGATTACTTTTCCATCGTCCGACATTTGACAAATCGTACCTGTCAAAGTTAAAGAACATGTTATCCAAAAGATTCTTTGCGTTATCCGCGGTTGCAAAATCTCCCGGACGTACGCGCTTATATATTTCAATATATGCCTCTTCAGCGCTCTTTGTTGTGTCTTGCTTTAATGTTTCTAAAATATAATCTATCTCTGAATTAGCTATGATTTTTTTAAACGCCTTTTGTATATCGGCGTCACTCATACCAAAAGTACGCAAAATAGTCGTTGCGGCAATTTTTCTTTTTCTGTCTATTTTTAGATAAATAGCGCCTGAATAATGTGTTTCAAATTCAAGCCACGCGCCTCGGTTTGGTATTATTTTTGCCCCAAAACGCTGCTGTCCGCGTGACACCTCAGATGTAAAAACAGCACCAGGAGAGCGTATCAACTGAGAAATCATTACTCTCTCAACACCATTTACAACAAAGGTACCCCTTGATGTCATAAGAGGAAAATCACCAAGATATACTTCCTGTTCTTTTATCTCTCCGGTCTTTTTATTTTTAAGTTTTACAAGCGCGCGCAAAGCCGCCTCATATGAAGCATTCTGTTTGCGAGCGGTAGCCTCTGTATACTTGGGCTCTTCAAGGCGATACTCATCAAACCAAAGCTCAAGATCTTTACCGCCATAGTCTCTTATTGGGGATATTTCGCTAAAAAGCGCCTTCAATCCCTTATCCCAGAACCACTGATAAGACTCCCTCTGAACATCCAGAAGATTAGGGAGTTCTGCTTCTTTATATGTATGATGAGAAAAAACTTTTATAGGAAGCATAAAATTTTATTCCTGCCTGCGCCGGCTACGCTAGCGCGGCAGGCAGGTTGCTTAGCCTTACAAGTAGGTTTTAGGTACTAGGGGTTAGGTATTAGTCTAATACCTAAAAGCTAAAACCTGATACCTGCTCGCGAAGCGAGCTTAATTTAAACAGACAAAAAAACACCTGCTCCGCAGATACGGAGTTTCTTTGAGACTGCTATTCAGTTTTATTTTTTACTTTTCAACCCCAAAATATTGATAGAACCCCCACCTCTAAGGGTTTATGATATACTCTTATACATAATACCTGTGTTTAAAAAAAAGTCAACCCCAATCATATTTTGTAAAGCAAAATATGGAATTTTTAATGTTTTAATTTTCAAATCAAAAGATAAGGCAAAAATGGAACAAAAGCTATTTTTTCCAATCCTTTATAATAATCTTGCCGTCTTTTTCTTCAACTACAACTTTTTGCCGCTCGCGCCAGCCGAGCTTTTTTACTATCTCTTTTGGTAAAGTTAAACCAAACGAAGCGCCCTCGCGCCCTGTCCGCATTATTTTCCTTATATTTTTTTCTTCTAATTTCCGCCTGCCCATATTTTTTATTATATAATTTGTTATATAATAGTCAAACTTATCTGTTGCATAGTTTTTCTATTTCTATAAAAACTTTTTGAAAATCTTTGTTTATAAAAAATGTATCAATAAATCTTTTTCTATTTTCTTCGGAAATATTAAGGATCTTATCTATCTTCCACGCCTCAAAACCCTGTGATTTGCCCTTTTCAACCTTAAGGTCATTTATATCTCCTTCCTATTGAAAAACATAAATCGCGCGCAGTACATTGTTAGTCATCCCTGTTATCTCATCATAAAAACGGCCTCTCATGGTCAAAATATATTGAAGTTCGTCAATATTCGCCTCTATGCTTGCTTCTTCTTCAAGCTCCTTGACGGCTGCAGTTTCAAAGCTATCACCTATCTCAACATGCCCGCCAACCGAAGCGTCAAGCAAATCGGGATATGTATCCTTATCTTTAGCCCTGTGTTGGAATATTATTTTACAATCCGGAGTATACAACCATACGTGCACCTCTCTGTGCAATAAACCCTTTTCGTGTATATCCTCTCTTGTTGCCTCACCAATTATTTCTCCTTTTTTATTTACAATATTTAATTTTTCGCCATCTTTAGTCATAATCTTATAATAACAAAAACCCCGCCTTGTGCGGGATTATCTCTTGTCAATTTTATTGGAATGGCTTTTCAGCCATTTTACAATGTCAGAAATTTCTAATTTATCCTCAACTGTCTTTAATGCAAACTCAACCACCTCTTCATCAGTGGCTTTAAATATATATCCATTATTTTCCAAAAACACAGAGGCGACAGTTATTGCGGTTCGTTTATTACTGTCCACAAAAGGATGCTGTGTTATTATCTCCCGCAGATATACAGCGGCTTTTTCGTAAATACTGTTGTAAAGAATTTTTCCAAAAACTTTTTGTTTTGGCGCGCTTTCCAAACTCAAAACGGCGTGACTATCACGCACACCATGAGAGCCTCCAGTTTCATCAACTACCATGGAATGTATTAAAAGTATTTGCTCTGAAGTTAAATAGCGCACAATTATTTATCCGCTAATTCATTTAAAGCTCCTCGATAACGGTCAATGAAGTTCATAGTAAGCTTGGCTATCTTCTCATCTTCTTTAGATATCTCTGTGGCGGAATGTATTGTTATAACCTTATTCTTCCTATTGAAATTTACCTCAACATTATCACCCGGCTTTAAGCCCAGTTCTTTTAACGCTTTCTTTGAAAGGGTAACTCCTGCGGAGGTTCCTATTTTTATAACTTTTTGAGACATATTTTCAAAAATTAATATTATATAAGCTACACTATATAATCTGCGCCGTTCGAAAAAAGAAATAAATTTTAAGAAAAAAGCAAGCTTTTTTCTTAAAATTTATTTCTTTTTTGCTCGCTATCCTCGATTATAATAACATTATAATATATGCAGGAATGCTGTCAATAGCTTACGCTTACCACAAGTACTCTTCTTGGGCACCAAACGCCTCGCCCGCCGTGTATATCCTCTCTTGTTGCCTCACCAATTATTTCTCCTTTTTTATTTACAATATTTAATTTTTCGCCATCTTTAGTCATACTCTTATTATACTAAAAAACCGCCCTCTTAGGCAGTCAGGCTTTTCAGATTTTGAATTAGTTCTATATCGCAAAAATTCTAAGATTTGCTTACACTCAACTCAACCAAGGCCGGAAACAGCAACCATTTTATTCCGTCGTAAGCCCGTCTCGCCTGAGGCTTGCCGAGGTGGACGGGAATGAGGGAGCTTTGTGCAAATACCCGAAGCTTATAAGAAAAGGGTCTTGCCTTTAGGCCTATCTTTTGCGTGTGGGCAAAAGTAGCTGTCGCTTTTCCGTTAAGTAAGCGAGGTTTACCCGCCGAAGCCTTGGCGTAGGCTGGGCTGTATTTGCCAAAGCGAGCGAATGGCAGCCTGCCTGCCGGCAGGCAGGCGTGGAATAAAATGGTTACTATTGGAGGCTAAATCACCTACTCTACTCCTATGCTTCTAAATGTTGAATGGCGGTAAATACTCTGCACTATTCCCAGCGCTAAAAACAAGGTTAAAAGGCTTGAACCTCCATAACTTACAAATGGTAGCGGAAGACCTGTTATGGGAGCTATGCCAAAAGACATCGCGATATTTAGGAATAACTGAAAAATTATCATAACAGAAACTCCTATTATTGTTAGTCTTGCAAAGTTGTCACTCGCGTACTTGGATATCACAAAAAGACGCCAAAACAGAACTCCGTACAATAAAATAATTGCCAAAGACATAACTACGCCAAATTCCTCTATTATAGCCGCGAATATAAAGTCGGTGTGGGCTTCAGGTAAAAAGCCGAGCTGGCTTTGAGTTCCCTGGGCAAAACCCTTTCCCCACATACCGCCTGAACCCACAGACACTCTTGACTGTATTGAATTATATCCGGTTCCATAAGGGTCGGCTGTAGGATTTAAAAAAGTATGTATTCTGTCTTTTTGATAGGGTTGTAGCATAAAGCTCCACGCCAAAGATGCAAGAATAATTCCGACCATTCCTAAAACTGCCAAATGCTTAACCTTAATTCCCGCCACAAGCATCATTCCAACCCAAATGACTGTTAATATCGCGAATGAGCCAAAATCGGGTTGTATTAAAACAAGCGCTGAGGGAATAAACACATACAATCCCGACACCACAATATGGTGCATTCTGTATATCTCAACATGCCTCATAGAAAAATACTTAGCAAGAATAAATACAAGTATAAGCTTTAAAGGTTCAACCGGCTCTATATTTATAGGGCCCAACGGTATCCAGCTCTTAGCTCCCCTAACCTCCGGAGCAAATAAATAAACAATGAGCAAGCCAACTAACGCAAGGGCGTACAAAAACAACACAGGAGAAAAGTGAAGACGCAAAAGCCTGTAATCAATTGAAGAAAAGAAAAAAAATACGGCCACACCCAAACCAAGCCACACTAACTGTTTATAAAAATTCAAAAGATCGGGCTGGCTCAGGCTAAACAAAGAAACGAGTCCCACAACAACAAGTAAAATGGATGCTGTAAACAGCACCCAGTCATAACCCTGAAGTTTTTTGCCGAAATTGTTCATAAAAAAGTTTTAGGTTTTAGGTATTAGGTACTAGGTTCTAGATATTAGTCTAATCCCTAAAAGTTAAAACCTGGTACCTGCGAGCCTGTCTGCGTGCGTTCACGCACAGGCAGGCGAAGCGAGCCTTTAGAAAATGCTCCAACCCTGGAATCGTTTAAACAGTTCGGGTAACTGAAAATAGTTGCGTGAATCAGCATCTCCTCTGGAACCCTCGGTTTCAATGGGTCTGTCTACTCCAAACTGTCTTACAAAGTTTTCATTCTTTAGTACATTAGAGTACGCGTATACATTATATTTTACAACATCATCCAAGGGTACAAATTGAGACCAAAACATTTCCACCTCTCTCATTTCACCCTCCAGTACTGTCTGTATGGATGTTCTGTTAACAGCAATTATATCTCCTCTACTATCAAAAAGAATGCCAAAAACTCTTACATCCGTCAATCCAAATACAGAATTATTTTTAACAAACGCGGCAAGGCGCGCGTAAAAAACATTTGAATCCAACAACCGCTCAAGTTTAAGGTCAAAGACATCCAAATTAAGGGAGATAAAATCGTCAAGCTGTCTCCACAGTACATCCCGAAAATCCAGGCTAACATCATCAAAAAAAGAATTCACCTCCATGTTTGTAAGCACAATATACTTTTCTTCTGCAGGTAGTATGTAGGAAGTTTCTTCTATAGCATGGACCTCTGACCCATTACTGGAAAATACAACTCTATATCGCAGTTCTTCTGCGCCGTGCTCAGGGTTTGGATTTCTAAGTTTAATAACAACATCGTAAACATTCCCCTGTTTTGGCAAAGCTTGTACGTCTAAAACCTCCAGACTATCTAAAGACGGGCCTTGGTCAGGTGTTTGATATGGTGTTTGGTATGGCTCTTCCGGCTCAGTATTATCCGCAAAAATACGGGCTAATAAAAAACCTCCCGCAGATATGGCAAGCCCCAGAACAGAAACAGTAATTACCAGTATTACTAATTGTTTTACAGATCTCATTATATAAAACCTTCTAATACATCCTTATACTATCATAAATTTAAATGTTGATTAATAGAAAAATCAACCAAAATAAAAAAACAGATATAAGGCGTCTACCTACTTTCCCAGCGCGAAGCTAGTATCATCGGCCTTAGAGGATTTCACTGCCGTGGTCGGAATGGGAACGGGTGGAGCACCTCCAGCATAAACGCCTTATATCTGTTTTTTTGTTTTTATTAACACGAACAAAACCTAAAAAGTTATTCAAAAGAAACTTATAATTCCGCGGTTGAAACACTGACCGCTTTCCCTCTGTGTTTGTAAAAACACAGAGGTATGACTATTAGTACTACTCAGCTTAACCCCTCTCAGGGCTTACACTTATAGCCTATCAACCTGTTAGTCTAACAGGAGTCTAAGAGCTCTAATCTTGAGGCGGGCTTCGTGCTTATATGCTTTCAGCACTTATCCCTTCCGAACATAGCTACCCAGCGATGCTCCTGGCGGAACAACTGGTACACCAGAGGTTCGTTCACTCCGGTCCTCTCGTACTAGGAGCGAGTCCCCTCAAAGCTCAAGCGCCCACGGAAGATAGGGACCAACCTGTCTTGCGACGGTCTGAACCCAGCTCGCGTAGCGTTTTAATGGGCGAACAGCCCAACCCTTGGGACCTTCTCCAGCCCCAGGATACGCCGAGCCGACATCGCTGTCGATTTTTCTCTTGTTGCCAAGAGGATCGGACTATATCTTCATCCTATTGCGGACTTTAGGCGTTCTTAGCCATAGCCTCGCTTTTTATAATAGGAGTCGGCGTGTTGTCCTTCAAATTTTTTCGAAGAACCTCCCCTTTCGGGTCAGTCTCTACGGGGTCATAACCCAATTTGTATTCCATAGATGGAATAATATGTGGTTTAACGATCTGCTTAAGCAATGGAATACTCGATTAACCACAGGTCTTTGAAATTGAGTTAGACTTCCCACGGTATTGTCCATACGTATATTCTACCATTATTTGGTAGCGCTAGTGCATGGAGTTCACCGTTATAAGCCGAATTGTTTTTGTATGAGATTACTCTCATAGGCACCCCGATATGTTAAGGTGCCGAACCTCCCCGTCGATGTGGACTCTCGGGGGAGACCAGCCTGTTATCCCCGGGGTAACTTTTATCTGGTGATCTTCCTCTTTTCTATAAAAGAAGGTCGGTTCACTAAGTTCTGCTTTCGCAACTCTCTACTCCAGTAAACTGGAGTAGAGTCTGTTACTTCCCTGAGATTAAAATCACAGGGTTTTACAGAGCGCGGCTTATTTGCCTTGCAGTAAAGCTGGCTTGTGCCTTTACACTATCGCTCCGATTTCCATCCGGAGCTAGCCAACCTTAATAAACGCCTCCGCTACCATTTAGGAGGCAAGCGCCCCACTTAAACTACCTACCATCCACTGTCCCGAATGTGTTTAGCATCCGGTTAGTCACAGTATTTTGAAAGATGGGTATTTCACTGGCGACTCCACACTGGCCGAAACCAGCGCTTCAAAGTCTCCCCACTATGCTACGCAGCCAAAACACTGCAACAATAGAAAGCTGTAGTAAAGCTCCCGGGGTCTTTCCGTCTATCCGCGGGTAACCGGCATCTTCACCGGTACTGCATTTTCACCGGGCTTCTCGTCGAGACAGTTGTCCAGTCGTTACGCCTTTCGTGCGGGACAGAACTTACCTGCCAAGGAATTTCGCTACCTTAGGACCGTTATAGTTACGGCCGACATTCACCGGCGCTTGTATCACCAGCTTTCCAGCGAACTGGAAAACCAACAATACTTAACGTTCCGGCATTGGTCAGGCGTCACCCCCTATACATCCCCTTACGGGTTCGCAGGGAGCTGTGTTTTTGATAAACAGTCGCTAGACAGACTTTAGCTGCGCCCTATATTGCTATAGGGAAGGCATATCCCTAAGTTACGCCTAGTTTTTTTGCCGAGTTCCTTGACGAGAACTCACCCGTTCGCCTTGGTATACTCTACCTGCCCACCTGTGTCGGTTTGCGGTACGGATTCATATCTATTAACCTTAGAAGCTTTTCTCGGAAGGTTGCTGGGAGGAATAATCTCCATTACAGAGACTTTTCCCGACGCTTAGAATTGCCTTACGGCCACCTGGGCATTTCTCCCAGGCATTCCTTACGCAAGGAACACAAATCCAATAACATGCTCCCCTTACTAACCTCCGTCACTCCGTCGAATAAATATGAAGAGATGGAATATTAACCATCTGTCCATCCCCGTGACCCTTTCGGGCCCCGGGTTAGGGCCGCCTAACCCTTGGCTGATTGACATTGCCAAGGAAACCTTGGGCTTTCGGCGTGGGGGTCTCTCACCCCCATTGCGGTTACTCATGCCAACATTCTCTCTTCCTGCCGCTCCACCATGCCTTACAGCACAGCTTCAGCGCAACAGAAATGCTCTCCTACCACACACTACCCAAAGGTAGTGCATCCACGTCTTCGGTAGTAAACTTTAGCCCCGTTAAATTTTCAGCGCAGAAACTCTCGACTAGTAAGCTGTTACGCACTTTTTAAAGGGTGGCTGCTTCTAAGCCAACCTCCTAGCTGTTTGTGAATTTCTACATCTTTTCCCACTTAGTTTACATTTAGGGACCTTAGACTGTGATCTGGGCTGTTTCCCTTTTGAACATGGAGCTTAGCCCCCATATTCTAACTTCCTGCTATGACTTGATAGAATTCGGAGTTTATCTGATCTTACTCAGCAAATGCCTCGCAAGACCAATTAGTGCTCTACCTCTACCAAGATAAGGCAGGAGCTAGCCCTAAAGCTATTTCGGAGAGAACCAGCTATTACCAGGCTCGATTAGCTTTTCACTGCGACCCACGGCTCATCCCCTCCTATTGCATCAGAAGTGGGTTCGGGCCTCCCCCCGGTCTTACCCGGGGTTCACCCTGGCCATGGGTAGATCGCCTGGCTTCGGGTCTATTGCGTGCTACTTTAATTCGCCGTATTAAGACTCGGTTTCCCTATGGCTTCGTTCGTTAAAGAACTTAGCCTGCAACACACAATAACTCGTTGGCTCATTCTGCAAAAGGCACTGCGTCACCCCTCACATGGAATGAATCCTGCTTACATTTCACTAAAAAGTGATGATGTTTTTAGCATTATTTTAATTTAAGAATATTTCCTGAACTACGATTTTACCCGCAGGCCAAGAAATATTCATTCCATGTGAGGGGCTCCGCATCCTTGTAGGCATATGGTTTCAGGTTCTATTTCACCGCCCTCACCGGGCTACTTTTCACCTTTCCCTCACGGTACTTGTTCGCTATCGATCACCAAAGATATTTAGCCTTACCCGATAGGTCGGGTAGATTCACCCGAGATGGACGTGTCTCGGGCTACTCAGGATACACAACCGGTAATCAAAACTTTTAAAATACGGGGCTTTTACCCTCTTTGGCCGCCCTTTCCAGGGTCATTTTTCTAAGTTCTTCATACGTTATGTCGTGTCCTACAACCCCATTTTGTGCAAGCACAAAATGGTTTGGGCTCCTCCCTCTTCGCTCGCCGCTACTAAGGGAATACGTGACCTAATGGTCTTTTGTATCTTTTCCTCCGCTTACTGAAATGTTTTACTTCAGCGGGTACGGTCTCCGGCATAAAGCCGGAGTACTGTGGGTTTGCCACAGTGGGTTTCCCCATTCGGAAATCTCCGGATCAAAGGTTGCTACGCACCTCCCCGAAGCTTATCGCAGCTACGCCACGTCCTTCATCCCTCTTTGGTGTCAAGGCATCCACCATATGCCCTTATAAAATGTTACAACACTCAACGGAATAAGTGTTGTAACTACGGTCAATGTAGATCTAACTCTGAGTCGTAAAGGAAGGGTCTAAAGACCCCCTACAAACCAAAGTTAGATAACCGCGGAATTATAAGACTCTCTTGTTAGTCCTCTATCTATCAAATAAAATCAAACTTGAAAGATAAAGGACAATTGTATTCCATATAAATATAGAATACGGATAACTTTTTATGTCTTGTCGTTGTCCTCTAACTTTTCCTGTAAAGTTTTGAGGACATATGAATCTCATAGAAAGACCTACAAGATTATTTGACAAAGTTCAACAAAAAAGCCGCTCGCAAGCGACTGTCTGAGTGCGCGCAAATTGTGGCGCATTAGCCGCTTGTCTTAAATTTCTTTATTGAGCTTTTTTGCATACTCATTATTTTAATCTATCCAAAAATTAATGTCAACCCCGCCTCGTAAGACATATATATCCTGCACGGCTTTTAAAATCAAAAACCCCGCAAAACGGGGTTTTTGATTTTAAATTTAAGGCAACTTATTCCCTGCCTATCAGGTCACTCTTTAGTGCTTCCAACATGTCGTGCGCTACATCTTTTCCTCCAAGACCAAATGCGAGACCTCCGGCGATGGCGAGCATCGCTACAAATCCCATAAATAGAATCTCAATAAGAGCTGACGCAATGCCGAGTTGGCTCAATGCTGCAAGTGCTGCAAAAATCCAAATACTCCAGCGTACAACGGTTCCTACAAATTTTGCAGGACCCATCTCTGTTGCCTTCATACTTGCCTTGATAAGTTTCTCAAGAAACCCGGCTACCACAGCTGCTACAAGCAGTATCAATGCCGCAACAACAACGTTAGGAACATAAAGAAGTATATCTCTAATGTAGGCTGAAAGCTGAGTTAAGCCAAGAAGATCTATAGTGGCAAAAAATGCGACTATAATAAAGAACCAGCGAACCAATCCTCCAAGGAAGCTTGATACCTCCCACTCAAGACCGGCTTTTCGTACGTGCTTCATTCCTCCCAGCTGCTCAAAAAGCTTATCCACCTGAGCTGCTTTCGCAAGTCGTGTAATCGCATTGCCTAACACTGAAGCTACGAACCATCCAAAAACAAATACTACAAAAGCTCCAAGAATAGTAGGTACAAAACCTACAAACTGAACCCAGAGATTCTGCATTGAAGTTATAAACGTTTCTGTCCAAGTTTGAAATGTCATAAAATATTGTTAATTAAATTGTTATAAACGACCTTTAAAAGCTCTATATAAGAGCTTAGGTTATATCTCACCTATATACTCATTATAACACCCCCAATCCAAAAGGTACTGTGGATAAAAAAGGGCGTATTTTACGCCGACAAATCCTTCAACGCTACCATACTGAAATTTCTATTTCCCGCGATTATGAAATTTTCATTTCCTTGTTACAATATTTTGAGTAATGTTGTAAAATAGATCAAATTAATATACAATATGAATTATCGTGGGCGTGTAGCTCAGTTGGTTAGAGCGTTGCTCTGATAAGTTGTTTATAGCGTGGGCGCGTAGCTCAGTCGGTTAGAGCGCATCTCTGATAAGGATGAGGTCCCAGGTTCGAATCCTGGCGCGCCCACGCTGTAAACAAAGAGGTCGTGCCCCCTGATCCTGGCACGCCCACTAACTGGGCCCGTAGCCCCTCACATGCCCAAACTTGCTATGTATTATGTTTATATTTTAAAAAGCAAAA
>JBBDKX010000037.1 GCA_040879145.1 Candidatus Spechtbacterales bacterium
CGGCAGGCAGGCAAAAAAGGAAAAGTAAATGAAACCGCAGATACTAAAAAAACAACAAACAAAAAAACTGCCGAAGAGGAGAAAAAATAAGCTTGCTTCGCGAGCAGGTATCAGGTTTTAGCTTTTAGGTATTGGACTAATACCTAAAAGCTAAAACCTATCACCTTCCGCCAGTCGGCGGATTGTGAGGCGAAGCCGAACAAAAACATATGTCAATGGAACAAATTCAAAAACTTAGACAAGAAACCGGCGCGGGTATAATGGATGTTAAAAATGCCATTACTGAAGCCGATGGAGACGAAGAAAAGGCGAGAGAAATTTTACGCAAGAAAGGCGCTGCTTTGGCGGCAAAAAAGGGTGCGCGTGAAACACATGAAGGTCTTGTTGTATCTTACATACACGCGGGAGGTAAAATAGGAGTTTTGCTCAAACTGTATTGCGAAACTGATTTTGTTGCACGCACGGAAGATTTCCATGCCTTAGCGGATGATTTGGCTATGCATATTGCGGCTATGGACCCTGAGTATATTTCTGTAGAAAACATACCCGAGGATGTTATAGAAACAGAGAAAAGAATATATAAAGAACAGTTCGCTGATTCAGATAAACCCGAGGATGTTATAGAAAAAATAATTGATGGCAAGGTTGAAAAATTTGCTAGCGAGGTTTGCCTTTTGGGGCAGTCGTTTGTAAAGAATCCGGATAAAAAAATAGGAGATATTATACAGGAATACATAGCAAAACTTGGAGAGAATATTCAAGTTGGGGGATTTGCCAGGTACGAATTATAGTACAATAATATGATATACGCATTCATATCCCTCATAGTGCTGGCGGTTGCAGGTATAGGTTTTCTGGTATTTAAATATTACAAGCCTTCTTTTGGTAAAAATAGTGCTAAAAAAATCGGGGGCGTTAAAGGGGAAGAATTTTGGCTAAACTTGATAAAAGATAATCCTAAAAACCCATATCCATATAAAAAATTAGGGGAGTGGTATGCTGAACAGGGACAAAAAGACTTTGCTTTAAAAAGTTTTAATTACGCTCTTAAGTTAGATCCAAAAGACGGTAATTTGCGCAGAAAGCTGGCAGAGTTGAAGAAGTAGGCCCGGATAGCTCAGTTGGCAGAGCGCATCCATGGTAAGGATGAGGTCAGCGGTTCAAATCCGCTTCCGGGCTCCAAGCTCTTTATTTTTTAAAAAAGTGTGATATAATATATAGGAGCATAATCTTTGAACAAATAAGTTCTAAGGATGAACTTGTTCGGATATTACATACTTATAATGCAGGGTTGGCAGAGCGGTCAAATGCGCTTGGCTGTAAACCAAGTGGTCTTGTACCTACGGGGGTTCGAATCCCTCACCCTGCACCAGGCCTGAGTAGCTCAGCTGGCCAGAGCAACTGTTTTGCTCCGATATTGTGTCCAAACCTTTGACTCGGATACAATATCGAGAGTCCTCGATTTTGCATAAAATTTGCCAGCGTAGCTCAGTTGGCCAGAGCAACTGTTTTGTAAACAGTAGGTCGTCGGTTCGAGTCCGACCGCTGGCTCAGACAAATTTTGCAAAATCGGGATAAACAGTAGGTCGTCGGTTCGAGTCCGACCTCAGGCTCCACTCCATATTATTAAAGAGGGGATATAATAAAATAAAACATATGAGTCAGGATAATTTAGTAAGATTAAAGTGCGCGCAGTGTTCAACTGTGAATTATCATACACGCAAGAACAAAAAAACGAATGAGGAAAAAATAGAACTCAAAAAGTTTTGTAATGAATGCAGAAAACACACAAAGCACGCAGAAACAAAAAAGAAAAGTTAATTTGTTAAGTAACATGTTACTTAACAAATTTTGATAGGGGCGTAGCTCACCCGGTAGAGCGTCGGTCTCCAAAACCGAAGGTAGCGGGTTCAAGTCCTGCCGCCCCTGCCACGTCGTTCGCGAACAACGTGG
>JBBDKX010000038.1 GCA_040879145.1 Candidatus Spechtbacterales bacterium
GTTTTTCTGTTATCTGTTTTCTGTTATCTGTTTTCTGTACATATATCCTCCCCTCTTTTGCGCTTATATTTTTTCTCTCAACGCCTGTTGTTTTGGCAATATTTAAAACAAGACGATCTATAAAATCATCCCTGTTTTTACCCTTGAGCCAAAGCTCGCCTAATTTTATTAAAATTACTTTATCCATCTTCAAGGTTTAAATTGTCTTTGTTAAAAATATATTTAACGGACCGTCTTTATATATATCCTCAAATAATAAGCTGTCCAAATTACCCCCATTAACCTTAAGGTAGTTTAGCCTATATCTCAAGTGTTCCTTGCAATCAGAGGTTGGAAATACTGCTGATTTTTTATTAATGCAAACTAAAAATACGTAATTCTTTTTTTGACTATCTGTAATTAAGCCACTTTTAGAAATATCTATAAAATCTGTATTAAGTTTATCTTCAAGAGCTAAATAAAAAATATAGTTTCTTACCCCATAAGGTCCTTTTTTATATACTATAATGTCAAAGAAATTTAAGTCTTCATAATTATTAGTTTTTTTTATTTCAATAGCAGTGTCTTTTATTTTATCGGTGGCTTGATTTATGTAGTATGAATTGGGTCGTTCAAATTTATCTACATCATTAAATAGTGCAAATGCAGAGCTTGAAAAAAACAACACGTACGCAATAAAAATAAATTGAATCACCCTTAATAATCCTTTGTTGATTTTTAATAGTTTAATTTTATCTAAGGAAAAAATTAAACCTACTGCAAAAATATAAAGTGGCGCAAATACTACCGAAAAATAGTGTATATGGAACTCTTTTACACCAAACAAAACAAACGCAAGAAATGGTTGAACTGCAATAAATATAACTACTGCTAATGTCTTAGTTGTTTTTTTGTTTTTATCAAAAGCGTAGATAATTATGAACAACAAATATAAAAAGTATAAAAAAAGCAAAGGATGAAAAATTTTTATACTTGAAAAGCTTAAAAAACTTAAAAATTGCTTGAATACTGCAAGCAGCTGATCCCAAGCGTAATTCAATTTTAAAAACCCCGAAAACGAAGCTTGAGTTTTGTTTTCTTGTTTATAGAAAAGAATTATATTGGGTGCATAAAAGACCAAAAAAGTGGCTACTACTGTAATTACGGGCTTAAAAACTTGTGAAAGTTTTGGTTTATTCTTATAAATAATCCACATACTCAATACTAAGAATACAGGCAAAAAAGAATAAGCGGAATTATGTAAAGCCCCCGCTATTATGATGGAAACTATGCCCAAATGTACAAACTTGTTACTTCTATCTTGGTAAGCTTTTATTAAAAATAAAAAAGATAGCAGGTAAAACGGATACATAAGATGTGGCTGCCAAATATACATAGACTGCAAATAAATAACTGGAACAGAAACAAAGGCTAAGGAAGATATTAATGCTACATACTTATTAAATAATTTTTTTGCAATTAGATAATAAATAATAATTGAAGCTAAAAAGAATAGTAAATTGATTAAATTTAAATAAATATAACTGTCGTATATAAATAAAAATAAAGCCAACAAATAATAATAAAAAGGGCTATTAACCATAGTCCCAAATCCAGCATTCCACGGTCCTACCAAGGGCAAGCTTTCGCCCCTACTAATACTTCTTGCTATTAAATAATCTCTAGCTGAATCTCCATCACTTAAATCTAAGGGATAATCTAAATTAACAATTCCAATTGCCAAAATAGAGGCTATTAAAAAAATAAACAAATATTCTGATATGCTTAACTTTTTTACAAGATTTGAAATATAAATTTTATTCATATTATTAATTTTTCACCCTCCTAACCATTTCTATTCTAGGAATAGTTTTTCCAGATTTAAGCACCCATTCTTTCTTTGTTGTCTCTTGAAAACCCAGGCGCTTATACCAATTATGACGATCCTTGTTATATTCAACCACATATAAAAAAATGTCTTTTTTTCTTTCATCTGCCCACTTAAGCATTTCGTTTATAAGCATGCGCCCCAAGTCCATTCCATTATACTCGGGCAAAAGATGCATAGTAGAAAATATTAACTTATCTTTTTTTATTTTTGCCGTTGATGCACCTATTGTCTCGCCCTTATCTTTATCTACAACAAGCCACCCACGTATTTTTTTTGAAGCCAGCCCCTCTTCAAGCGCGTCTACCGCATCGGGGCCACACTGCACTATCATATCCTCTTCTGTTATCTTGTGAGTATCGCCAACATAAGCGACAAAAGAAGCCAACATTTTTATGGCTACCATCTCTTCGGCATCTGCCGGTTTTGCTTTGTTGATCTCTATATTCATACGTACTCAACAGCTACCACAAAACTTTAAATTACATTCTGGCTACAACATTCCTTAAATTGGGTATAATTTCTTTAAGTGTTTTACACGTGTAAATAATTTCTTCCTCAGTATTATACCTTGAAAAGCTAAAACGAAGGCTTGAAACCGCGTATTCATAGGGAATATTAATGGCTTCTAAAACATGGCTTATCTCCTGCTTGCCCGCGCCACAAGCTGAACCACTGGATGCAAAAATTCCCCGCTCTTCTATTGCGTGAAGTAAAATTTCAGAAGGTATTCCTTTAAAAGCGATATTTACTATATTTAACAAACCATCCTTGGGAGAATTTATTCGGACATCCGGAACTTCTTTTAATGTCCGAATAAATTCTTCCTGTAATTCCTTCATTTTTTTACTATTTATTTCTAAATTTTCATACGAAATTTTAACAGCTTCACTCAAACCCACGATTCCCGGCACATTCTCAGTCCCGCTTCTAAGACCCCTTTCCTGCCCCCCTCCGTGTAGAACAGGTTCTATATTTACACCCTCTTTTACAACAATCGCGCCAATACCTTTTGGACCATGTATTTTGTGCCCACTAAAAGAATACATATCAATATTTTCAAGGTCAACATCAAGCTTTCCAACCGCCTGCACTCCGTCAGAAAAAAACAGGGTTTTTGGATTTTTTAGTTTAACCGCTTCTGCGTATTCGTTTATAGGATGTACTGTACCCAACTCATTGTTTACATGCATTATTGCAACCAAAGTAGTATCTTCCCGCACAGCATTTACAAGTTCTTCTTTATTTATATTCCCATATTCATCTGTGTCCAGATATGTTAACTCAAAACCATCCTTTTCCAACGCATGGCAACTCTCAATAACCGCTTCGTGTTCTGTTTTTTGTGTAACTATATGCATACCGTGCCTCTTTAAGGCATGAGCAGCTCCTTTTATCGCAAAATTATCCGCCTCTGTAGCGCCTGAGGTAAAAAAAACTTCAGAACTTTTCACGTGTAAGGCATCCGCTACTATCTGGCGACCCTCCTTTATAGCCCGCTCTGTTTCAATGCCTTTTTTGTGCCTGCTTGAAGGATTACCATAATATTCGTTCAAATAGGGTAACATTGCCTCCAAAACTTCAGGGGCTACAGGGGTACTGGCTGAATTATCTAAATATATTTCTCGCATTTTGTTCGGCTTCTGCCTCACAATAACCGCAGATATATGCTGATTTTTTGCGGATTCTATGCTGAGATTATCCGCATTAATCTGCTTTAATCCGTATTAATCCGAGGTTTAAGCGAGCGAAGCGAGCTTACAAATAGTATTTCCTCTTTAGCTCCTCATCAACTGATTGCTCAAACTTATTCTGTTTATCCTTGGCCTTTTTTTCTAATTTTTCAAGCTCTTTGTCTGTCTTGGCACTTAAGTCTTTAATTTTTTCAAGTTGATATTTACGTTCATTCTTTTTTGGTTCGTCCAAAACCTCGTCAAGTAAAATATTTAATATACGCCCTATTTTCTTACCAGGCTTAACATCCGCAGCGCGCATAACATCCTCTCCATCTACCTTTAACATTCCCACTGAAATAGGGTCTTTTTGCACCCTATCTATCATATACCTAAAGTGACGCAGTCTGTATGGTTCGGGTTTTGGAACTCCCGAACCCATTCTGTCGCATATCCTCACCTTTACCAGATCGTCCATATTATCAGATCCAACTTTAGCTACCAGGCGCCTAACAGAGCTTTCGGTAACCTCTCCAACCTCATAATAAAAGAGGTGATACCGAACCAAAAGTACCACTTTTTCTGTGAATTTTTTTGAGAACTTCAGGCGCTTTAAAAGCTTTTCAGCAATCTTGGCACCAACAACCTCATGGCCATAAAACGTAGAGTCTTTTCCTTCGCCACGCTTAGTTTGTGGCTTCCCTACATCATGTAAAAGTGCGGCAAATTTCACGTGAAGCGGATAATCATGCTCTGCCGCCCACTTTAAAGCATACAAGTTGTGCTCAAAAACAGTGTATATGTGGTGTTTGTTTTGTCCCACACCTATGCCTTTTGCTATTTCCGGCAAAACAAGCTCTAAAAGCCCAGAATCCTGCATAAAAAGAATGCCGTTATGGGCGTATTTATTATCTATCATCTTAATCAATTCGTCTTTAATTCTCTCTTCCGCAACATTTTTTATCCAATGAGCATTCTCTTTTATCGCCTGAAATGTTTCACCCTCTATTGTAAAATTTAACTGTGTTGCAAAACGCAAAGCGCGCATAAGGCGCAGGGCATCTTCAGAAAAACGCTCATTAGGGCTGCCTACCGTACGCACAACCCCTTCCTTAAGATCTTTTTGACCTTCGAAAAGATCTACAATATCATATGCTTTCTTTTTTGGCCTAAGAGCTAAGGCGTTTATTGTAAAATCGCGTCTTTTTAGGTCTTCTTCTAAGGATTCTGTAAAATCAACACTATCGGGATGGCGCTTATCAGAGTATTTTGCCTCAGACCTAAAAGTGGTAACCTCTACTATTTTTAAACTTTCGTCTTTCGAATCTGTCTTTACGGCAACAGTTCCGAAATCATTCTCATACACACTATCAGGAAATAATTTTTGTATTTTTTCGGGCTTTGCGCTTGTTGTTAGGTCCCAATCTTTCGGAGTTCTATCTAATAAAATATCGCGCACGCATCCGCCTACGACATAAGCTTCAAATCCCGCTTCTTCAAGGGTTTTTATAATATTTTTTACTTCTTTAGGTAACTTCATTGTTGTTTTAAAATAAGTCTTACACATTTAGACTACCCCAAAACATCTCTATTGTCTATTGGTGTGAATTATGGTATATTTCATGTGAAAAGTGGCCACAAAAAGCGCCCGTAGCTCAACCGGATAGAGTGGTCCGATGTTCATCGGACAGGTGGTGGAGTTTTAATACTTATCATGAAAACAGGGATTTATATTCTAAAATGCTCTAACGGTAGATTTTACATAGGTAGCACAAATAACATTGATAGAAGAATAGAAGAACATAAAAATGGACAGGTTATATATACAAAAAATATTTTACCTGTTAAACTACTCCTGTTTCATCCCTGCACAACAATAAAAGAAGCAAGGCAAATAGAATATAAACTAAAAAGACTAAAAAACCGCACAATTATAGAAAAGATAGTTCAGGATGGAACTATAAACATGCGCCCGTAGCTCAACTGGATAGAGTGTCTGGCTTCGGACCAGAAGGTTGGGGGTTCGAATCCCTCCGGGCGTACTAATAATTAAAACACCTATTTCAGTAGGTGTTTTAATTATTAGTACGCGGGATTCGAACCCGCGGAGGGGTCCCGCCAGAGGCGGGCAGGCGGGGAACCGTTGAGTATACATAAGTTTTTAAAAACCCTTTGAATGGGGTTTTTAGTTTTCCCCAATAAAAAATATTGATTTTGTGCTACTATTAACTTAATGAAATTGGGCATTAAATTTTTCTTAATTTTTGCAGTGTTGGTATCTGTTGCCGGTTTTTTTGTTGTAGAAGATGTCTCTGCTCAAGGGCAGTATTATTGCCAAATGAGTACTGCGGGGTGTGTATTAGACCCGGGAATATCTCCAACCTGTCAACAGGGATATACATATGACTGCGGTCAATTCACAACGCTTTCCTCTTGTTTTAATAATCCACACACTTGTGAAATAGCAGGCAATCAATTTTCCTGTAATTACGATTTCGGAAGAAGTACATGCAATATAGACAGTAACAACAGCACGTGTGACACAGGTAAATCAGATAATTGTTCCAACTGGAATAATGACCCCGCAGGATGTGAAAACGCTTTTGGCACATGCGTAGTAGGAATTCCCCCTGGTGAGGACTGCATGGTAACCTTCCCTGACCCATGCTACGACGGAACAGGAGAACACTCATGCATAGCTTATGATGATTCCGGTACGGTTGGAATTTGCCAGCCAAATCCTTGTGAATCTACGGCACAGTGCCATGGAGGATATGAATGCCTTAGTGGAACATGTCGCCCGGGAGGTTCAAAGGCCCCGCTTGGAGTAAATGAAAAGACATGCATATGGGATACGCTTTATGGAAGGTGTGTACCTACAGGTACATGCAGGGCGGGGTATGAGGGTTACACTTTTGCTGAATGTAGTGCGTATCCCACCGAAGAAGAGTGTACGGCAGTACCTAACACAAGCTGTGATTTAATAGCTGAGTTCGGTGGAGAAGACTGTTTCGCGCGTTGCATAGAAGATCCCAATAATACCACCGCAGACCCTGTACGACCAGGGGCAAACGACATATGCAATGCTAAGTGTAAAACAAATTTCAAACGATGCGATACAGACGGGGATTGTAAGTTTTTAATAGGGGAGGGTTGGAAGTGTATTCCAAACGATGTCACAGGAATGGGTATATGCCAATTTGAGCCTGATAAGATTTGTAATGCCGGAGGATTATTGCCCTGTGGAGGAACAGGATGCCCCTGCCAGCTTTGCGATGTATTTATTGTAATAAACAGAGTGGTAGATTTGCTTCTCTTTACAATAGCGCCCATACTTGTATCTATAATGGTTATAGTGGGTGGATTCTTTGTTATGACATCACGCGGTGCCGGGCAATTACGAAAAGGTAAGGAATTTATAAAGTGGGCCATTCTTGGATATTTATTAATGCTAACAGCATGGGTAATTGTAAACAGCATACTTACTGTATTAGATCTGGCCACATGGGTTGGCGCAGGGGATTGGTGGGACCCAAACTGTTAAAGATTATTAAACAAAGTACACAAATCAATAAGTCCTCCGATATCGGAGGACTTATTGATTTAAGGCAAAACACGTGATATAAAAAGGAGTGTCTTCACTATAAATATCAAATTTCCGGTCCGCCCATAGCTCAATTGGCAGAGCAGTTGCCTCTTAAGCAATTGGTCGGGCCCTCTAATTAAAAACTGGGGTGCATTTGACGGGATTTATTTTGCAAATATTCTAGGCGTTTGGAGTGACGCGATGTTGAAACATCGTTAGCGACAAAGAACACTAAAGATTGGCAAAATAAACCCGCCCTTTTAAAACCCAGTTTCCAGTCCGCCCATAGCTCAATTGGCAGAGCAGTTGCCTCTTAAGCAATTGGTTCCAGGTTCAAGTCCTGGTGGGCGGACTGGGAATTGGGTTGGGGGCACAAATCAGACTTTTGCCGGATTTTCATGTGAAAGATATTGCCTAAAATATTATTATATGTTATCATTATCTCTATATGGCAATAGAAACAAGCGACAAGCAAAAAATAATTGAAAAATACAAGCTGCACGAGAAGGACACTGGCTCAGCGGAAGTTCAGGCCGCTGTTTTAACTGAGGAAATAAAGCGTTTAGTGCGACATCTTAAAAAGCATCCAAAAGACAACCACTCACGCAGGGGTTTGCTTATGATGGTGTCTAAAAGAAAAAAACTTCTTGACTACTTAATGCGTGAAAGCACTAAGCGATACAACGATCTCATAAAGAAGCTTGGTCTTAAAAAATAGTATAATGGAACAGCAGATAATCAGGCATCCCGCACAAAGAGTAGCTGTGCTGATAGATGTACAAAACTTCTATCACTCGGCAAAAAACTTATATCAGAAAAGGGTAAACTTTAAGGAAATATTAAAAACTGCCGTAGGTAACAGGCAGCTGATTCGTGCGTTTGCTTATGTTGTAAGCACAGAAGGCGGGGAGGAAAGCGTTTTTTTTGAGGTGTTACAAAAAATGGGGATTGAAATTCGTGTTAAAGAGCTCCAAATATATTATGGAGGATTAAAAAAAGCAGACTGGGATGTAGGTCTTGCAATTGATGCGGTACGCCTTTCGGGCTCTGTGGATGTCATAATAATAATGAGCGGAGATGGGGATTTCATACCTTTGGTTGGTTACTTGCAGAATGAAGGAACACAGGTTGAGGTAATGGCGTTTGGTAAAAGCGCCTCCAGCAAACTTCGGGAAAGCGCGGACGCTTTTGTTGATTTATGTGAAAGTCCTGAAAAATACCTTCTTAGATATAAAGTAAAATAATTAAAGCTGCTGCGGATTTTTGTTCAACATGAGAGGAGGAAGGCAAAAGAAAGCTTACTAAAATACTCTTATTAGTTTTCTCTTGTCTTTACTCTCCGACAAAGTTTCGTATCAGTAAAAATACATGGAGAAAAAAGAATACTCCGTTGACATGGGTGGGAAACCGCTTGTTTTAACATTTACAAACTGGGCAGAGCAAACAAATGCTTCTGTTCTTGCCCGTTACGGCGATACTGTTGTGCTTACAACTGCTGTAATGAGCGGGCATGATGTTAAGTTGCACTACTTTCCTCTTACTCTGGAATACCGAGAAAAATACTATGCCGCCGGATTTATAGGCGGTGGTAGATTCCAAAAAAGAGAGGGGAGGCCAAGTGATGAATCTACCCTCAAAGCACGTCTTATAGACAGAACCTTAAGGCCTTTATTTAAACACTCCATGCGCAGAGAGGTGCAAATTGTAAACACTATTTTATCCTACGATCCAGAACATAGCCCGGACATTGTAGCACTGATAGCTTCCTCTACAGCACTTGTTGTCTCAGACATACCCTGGAGTGGTCCTATAAGCGCCCTGCGCATAGGCAGGATAAATGGTGATTGGGTAATAAACCCATCACTAAAACAGCAGGAGGAAAGTGATTTAAATGTAACTGTAGCAGGCCCTGAAGGCAGGATAAATATGGTGGAAACAGATGCTAAAGAGGCCTCTGAAAAAGATATTTTGGAAGCAATGAGGTTTGGAGAAAAACTCATGCAGGACATCATAGATATTCAAAAGAAAATACAAAAAGATATAGGTAAAGAAAAAGCTGTAGTTGAACTAAAAGAACCCGGCGAAGAACTCCAGAAAGAGATACGAGAATTTGGAGAAAAGAAGTTAAAAGAAGCCATTTATGCAAAAGAGGCTAAAGAGGGCGGTGCTGAATTAGACGCCGCGGGTGATGAAATAAAAAAATACTTAGAAGAAAAATATGGCGAAAAAGACCCCGCATACATTGAAAATGCCTCTGCATACATTGAAAAATTGACAGATGAACTCATTCACGAGGCAATCCTTAAAGACGAACGCAGAGTTGATGGGCGGGCTCTCGATGAGTTGCGCAATCTTTCAGGCTATACAGGAGTCTTACCAAGAACACACGGGTCCGGACTGTTTATGCGAGGCCTAACGCACGGCCTTTCTATAGCCACGCTTGACTCTCCGGGAGAAGAAGAGCTCAGCGATGCAATGGAAGGGGAGACCCGGAAACGATTCATGTTGCACTATAATTTCCCTCCATTTTCAACCGGAGAAACAGGATTTTTCCGCGGACCGGGAAGGCGAGAAATAGGACATGGAGCTTTAGCAGAAAAGGCTGTGGAGGCAATGATTCCGGATAAGGAAGAATTTCCCTATGTTATACGAGTAGTAACTGAAATATTATCATCAAATGGCTCAACTTCTATGGCGTCGGTTTGTAGTGCGTCTTTAGCGCTTATGGATGCCGGTGTACCCATGAAAAAACATGTAGCGGGAATAGCCATGGGGCTCATAGCTTCTGGAGATGATTATAAGGTGCTTACGGACATACAGGGACCTGAAGATCACTATGGAGACATGGATTTTAAAGTTGCCGGAACGCGTGATGGGGTTACTGCAGTTCAAATGGATGTAAAAGTTGACGGTGTGACTCTTAAAATGATTGAAGATACATTAGAACAGGGTAAAAAGGCTCGGGAAAACATACTGGATGTTCTGGAAAAAGCAATACCAGAGCCAAACACAGAGCTTTCTCCTTATGCCCCAAAGATAAAATTCCTTAAAATAGATCCTGAGAAAATAGGAATGCTTATAGGTCCCGGGGGGAGGATAATAAAAGAGATAATGGCGGAAACAAATACAGAAATAAACGTTGAAGACGATGGAAGCGTGTCTATCACAGGCTCAACGAATGAAGAGGTGGTACGCGCGGCGGAAATTGCAAGCAACATAACAAGAGAAATAAAGGTAGGAGAAATATTTGAGGCCACAGTCGTAAAAATAGCAGACTTTGGCGCGTTTGTAGAGCTTGTTCCAAGCAAAGAAGCCCTTGTACATATATCCGAACTTAAAGAAGGTTTTGTAAGCAAGGTTGAAGATGTAGTAAAAATCGGGGACAAAATAACTGTCAAAATTATAAAAGCAGATGACAGTGGAAAGTTGAGTGCTTCAGCAAAACAGGCTTCACAAACACCTTCCGAAAAAAGTGAGGACAGAGGTGATGTGGAAAAGTAAATAACTATGCATTCACATTCTGTGCTAAAATGTATTTAAGCTGAAAAAGTTAAAATACTTCGTGAAGCGAAGTGAAGGAACATGCCTGAAGAATATACACAAAATACACCCAAAGGCCAGATAAGAACTATGGCAGATGACTTAGTAAAAGCCAAAGGAGAAAAGGTAGCAGAAACAAAAGAGGAAAACGCAGAACCAAAAAACACAGAACCCTTGGCTCCCAAACCACAAGATGACACTATTGTGGAATCTTTAGATGACCTTTTACCTCTTGAAGAGAGTGATGTTAACTCTAAACCTCAAACACCAACTCCTGCACAAAACATGCCTATACCTGAAAATTTGCCTACGGACCAAGCACAAAAAATCACACCGCCAGAGCCGCCCAGGCCACCAAGCCCTGCACCTCAAGAAACAATGGGTGAAAAAACTTCAACAAACCTTGAAAGCGAGATATTTCCGGACCCAAATCTGGATTCCCCTGATGCAAAAACAGAGGCGGAAAGTTCCTCACCTCTCTCTTTGGGCGACGAGGAGGTTCCATCGGAAACTCCTGAAGAATTATTAGGACTCAACAAAAAAGAGGGTACTACTGAGTCTGTACCTCCGCCACCCAAGCCCGAACCTGATTCAACCATAAAAAGCCCTGAAGAGAAAAAGGAGTATAAAACTCTTTCTCCTGAGCCTAAGTCTTTCGAGCTTTCTATGGGGAAACCCGGAGGTCTTCCTCATGGCAAAAAGACAGGTTCAAAAAACACCACCAAGATGCTTATTTTTGGATCTCTTGCTGTTCTTGGCCTGGTCTTGGCAGGTGCGCTAATATACTTTTTCTTCTTCGGTGGAAGAGAGTTGATATTTAACACAGAAGAGCCCGAACAAGAGGAACCATACCAAACACCTGACTCCGGGCCGACAAACCCGCCCCCACCATTAACACAGATAGACTATCCATCTCCTCTTATACGGCCTGACTTTGAACAAGAGGGGTTGGTGACCGCAAACACAGAACAAAACGCATTAAAAGGCGTTATAGGGCGTATAAAGAGCGACTTTAGCGCGCCATCCGAGTCCATAACCTATCTTCCCATACAGCTTGGCAGTGTGCCACAAGGAGGAGAGGCTGAATTCGTAAATCTTCGCCAACTTTTGGAAGGACTCAATATTTCTACTCCCGGAGGATTTTATGATGCTGTAGAAAATGATTTAATGTTTTATGCCTATAGTCCCGGGGAGGAAGAAAGAATAATGTGCCAAAACAATTTAATATCCGAATCGGATTGTTACGGAGTTCGCCTTGGTCTGGTTATAAAAGCAAAAGAGGGGAGAGAGGCAGACCTAAACACTCTGGTTACAGAGTGGATAAATCAAATATCTTCTTCCGGTATAGATTCTTTAGTGCTTAACAGCCTGTCTGTCATGCCGACAGACTTGGAATTTTCAAATGAAGAATATCAAAGCACAGCAGTTGAAAATGCTCCTGTGGTAAATGTGCAGTATGTGAACCTACCAATGCCCTCTTATAACAACCTGGCCCTATCAACAACCGCGATAGACATAGCGGTCGTAAATGAATACATGGTTATATCCACATCAAAAAGATCTATGCTCTCTATGATAGATAAAATTTTACAGCAGCAATAAAATGACAACACCATTACCTCAGGCGCAAAAGACTATATTAAAAACTCTTGCATACTATCAAGCCCTGAGTAAACTCTCCCTAACTGTTTTAGAAATTCAAAAATACCTGCGCAAAGAAAAGGGGGTAAGCCATGCTTATTCCCTTTTTGAAATACAAAAAGAATTAAACAAGTTAGAAGAATACGGTTTAGTCACAGAACAAAACGGCTTTTGGGTTCTTTCTGTTTCTGTGACGAATGAGCCTGGTTTAAGTGTTTTTGAAAACCGAATAACAAACTCAAAATATGCGGCCTTGAAGTGGAAAAAGTTTGCAAAAACAGGCAGATTTTTACCCTATATACCGTTTATTCGGTCCGTGGCTGTAACAGGATCTACGGCCTTAAGCAACGCAAAAGAAAAAAGTGATATTGACGTCTTAATAACGAGCAAAGGCGGAGCAATATGGAGTACGCGCTTTCTCGTAACAACAGTCTCTCTCTTGCTTAAAAGGCGTAGATACGCAAAAAAAATAGAAAATAGGCTCTGTTTTAACCAATACTTAACACAAGACGCGATAAACTTAGGTCCCGAAACAGTGGATGATACGGTAAATAGTATAAAAATAAAGGTCTGGGACAACAAAATACCAGCAAATAACGAAGCACTACTTTCTTTGCAACCCTCAAAAATTTTAATACTCCTCAAAAACACTGTGGAAAAAATTTTAAAGACGCTTCGTCTGGACAAGTTATTTGAAACCTTTATAGCAAAATTACAAATAGCTAAAATTCAAAATAATCCGACAGACTACCCCAAAGAGTTGGAACAGCCGAGTCTTAACTCAGCCAATCTCATATTTTATTACCCCAGAGTTAAAATTACAGAAAAAAAATATAAAGAGATATTAAGTTCTTTGCGCAATCCGGACACGATTCGGACACATGTTTAACACTGCGGAAGTTTTCCACAGTTTATCCTATTGACCAGATGTGTCTCGTACGGGATAATAAGTGTAGTACATTGAAAGATTGCATCTGTCTGACAGAATAAGTTGATTAAATACACATACTGTTTCGCGGGGCCAATCATAGCCGGCAGACGGATATAATCTTATAGGATGTAGACTCTTACATCCTTAGATTGCAATCCCTTAAGAGGGTGTTTATAAGATTCTCTCTTAAGGGATTGCAATCCCGGCTCTCAGGGCGTGTTAGACACCCTCTAAGTAACTTAGATCTTCGGGGTAACATCACACATCCTGAGAGCCACCCACCTTAACTTTTCAAGTCGCTTTATTGCGGCTTTTTCAATACAATAAACGCACCCGACATATTGCGCCTTAAACTGATCTAAGTTACAATTATTTTAATACTGTAATTTATATTCATGGAAAAAAAAGAATTAGAAAAATTTAAAGAACAACTTCTGAAGCAAAAAGATTCTTTGGAGCAGGAACTAAAAGAGATAGCCAACCAAAACCCAAACTCTTCTGAAGACTGGGAAAGTAAGTTTCCAAATTTTGAACAGGAAGATTTTGATATTGAAGAGGCCGCGGATGAGGTAGAAGAATACATAAACCGCTTGCCTTTGGAGCAGGCTCTTGAGCTAAAATTAAAAGCAACCAAAGACGCGCTTGAGAAGATAGAACAAGACAAATACGGCATTTGTGAAAATTGTGGAAAAAAGATACCCCAGGAAAGGCTTGCTGTTATTCCCGAAACTAAAATTTGCCTAAACTGTAAGGAAAAAGAGTGTAAATAAGTACAACAATTAAAGTGTCTGTTATTAAAAGTGCCGTAAAGCGCTTTTTTATTTGTTAAAATAATGTTTGACACTGAAGCAACTTTTTTGATACCCTAAAGACGTTTACAAATACCTTTAGTCTTACTCTCTAACTTAAATAACCTATGCCTGCAAAACTATACTCTGTTACGCGACACGGAATAAATGCTCAAACAATTGAAGTAGAAGTTGATGTTGCAAGCGGTCTCCACTCTTTTAGTATTGTAGGTCTTGCGGATAAGGCGGTGGAGGAATCAAAAGAAAGAATATCCTCCGCGCTCAAAAACAATGGCTTTAAAGCTCCTCGAAGTTTTAACAAAAGAGTTGTTATTAATTTAGCTCCGGCTGATCTAAAAAAAGAGGGCGGGATATACGACGTACCCATGGCATTAGGTTTTCTGATTGATTCTGAACAGATGAAGCCCAAAAAAGACATTGAAAACACTTTAATAGTAGGGGAACTTGGATTAGATGGTAAAATACGCCCGATAAAAGGCGCTCTTTTATACGCGCTGCATGCTAAAGATGCCGGTTATAGCACAATTTTAGTACCTAAAGAAAATGAAAAAGAGGCAGCGCTTGTAAAAGGTTTGGAAGTTGTTGCTCCTAAAAACATAAAAGAGTTGGTGCAACACCTTGAGGGTAGAAAAAAAATACAAACAACGTTGTCTGACAAAAAAGAGAGCAGTTCAAAAGATAGTAGCTTAAAAGAGGATGATTTTGCATATATAAAAGGGCAGGAAAGCGCTAAAAAAGCGCTTGAAATTGCGGTTGCAGGGGGACACAATATACTATTTCAAGGTCCTCCCGGTACAGGAAAGACAATGCTCGCACGTGCCGCAATAACCATAATGCCCGAAATGTCCTATGGTGAATCCTTAGAGGTTACAAAGATAGAAAGTGTTTGTCGCCAACTCCCTTCAGATGAGCCGTTAGTTACAAAAAGACCCTTCAGAACACCTCACCATTCATCCTCAGAATCCGCTATAATAGGAGGGGGCAGTAAATTGCAGCCGGGAGAAATAACAAGAGCACACAGAGGGATACTCTTCTTGGATGAGTTCCCGGAACTACACCGAAATGTACTGGAATCAATGCGACAACCACTTGAAGAGGGAAGTATACTTGTGGCCCGCGCCAGAGGTGTTGTAGAATACCCCGCTCGATTTATGCTTGTAGCGGCAGCTAACCCTTGTCCTTGCGGATATTTTGGAGATAGTAGCCGCGCCTGCTCTTGCACGACAGGCAGTATTATTAGATACCAAAAAAAGCTTTCCGGACCCATAGCAGATAGGATAGATCTTCATGTGCAGGTTCCCAGACAAAAACACGAAAAACTATCTTCCGAAGAGCTGGAGGAAAGCTCCGCGAATATAAAAACACGCGTAGATCACGCGCGAAAAGTGCAAACAAAAAGATTTGAAGGTGAAAACATTATTACAAACAGTGAGATGAAGCTACGGCATTTAAAAAAATACTGCGCGCTCGATGAACATTTAAACAAAAGGCTCGGAACGGCAATTGAAAAATATAAACTATCCGCGCGGGGCTATCACTCAACACTAAAGGTTTCCCGTACAATAGCGGACCTGGCTGGAGAAAAGGATATTAAGTGGGAACATCTATCACTCGCATTGCAGTACGCAAAAAGGGAAGGACCCGAGATATAAACCGCTGATCAATGCAGATGGGGCAGATAGAGTGCAGATATAAAAAACCGAGCTGTGCTCGGTTTTAATCTACATAAAATCCGCTTTATCCGCATATATTCGCGGTTAATATGCCAGATAGTTCCTTGCTCCATGCACTTCCCAGTGCAAATGAGATCCGGTAGAGCGCCCCGTAGAGCCCATATACCCTATAACTTGACCCTTGGTAACGGATTGGCCTGAAGCAACAGCTGTTTGTATCATGTGCGCATACAAAGTTCGCGTTCCGTTGTAATGATTAATGGTTACATAATTTCCAAAACCTCCGTTCCAGCGTCCATTACCAATAGAAATGCCTACGGTACCACTTGCGGCCGCATATATTGGCGTCCACCGAGGTGCGGCTATGTCCACAGCATTGGTACCGTGAAGCCACTGACTTATGCGCCCCACACCGTTTGTAGGATGCGCGAAATATCCATCTATATTTTGAAGTGAAGAGGCATATCTTGGAGCGCGAGCCGAAGGTGCGGTACGAGCCGGAGCGGGTTTGGTTCCTCCTGGAATAATAATAGTTTGACCGGCAAATATATGAGTCTCGTTCTCTATTCCATTGGTTTCGAGTATGTCTGCAATTTCTGCTTTATGGTTTCTTGCGATAACCGAAAGGGTGTCTCCGCTCTTTATCTCATAAAGCACGCCGTCCGTTGGCAAAATACTTAATACTTCCCCAGGTTGTATATAATTGGAATCTCTAAAGTGATTGCTCCAAAGCAGTGTCTCCAGCTTTAATCCAAATGAGCGTGCTATCCCGTTTGCCGTATCTCCCGGCTTTACGGTGTATTCTGTTATTTCATTGCGTTGCTGAGGGGGTGTATCAGCTATTACCGGTGAGTTGTTTGAAAGTAGTGAACTGCCCTGATTTGTAGGAAAGGTTGTATCAAAAGCTCCACCGATAGCAACACTGTCTTCATCTTTAGAAGATACAGCATTAGCGGAATTTAGTAATTTAGCACTTATAAAAGGTTGTACGCCTGCAAAGTTAGCTTTCTGCGCGTCTTTATCTATAACAACCTCTTCCTGCGCGGATGTGTGTAAAGAAACAAGACCATTAAGCTCTTTAGTATTAAACATGCTAATTAAGCCGGCTACAAAAATAAAAATAGCGACACCTCTCAAGTAATACAAAAAAATGGAGGAGCCGCCTCTTTTAAAAACCTTTGCTATAATCATGCGTTTATAGCGCTGTATGTCATCCCTCTTCGCATCCCAAAAATGAGACGAAGAAGAAGGGTCTTGTGGGTTGTTTTGGATAGGATTATAGTACCTCATTAGGTGCAGATTTTGATAACCTTTACCTATAAGGTATGATACTACAATGCAATCTGATTATTACAGTAACTAACTGCAATAAAAAATAGTGCCTAAGCACCAATACTTATATGATAGCAGTAGGGTATGCTTTGTCAATACATATAATCCACATTCTATGGACTTACTATCATCCTTAAATCCACAACAAAAAGAGGCTGTCAAAACAACGGAGGGACCGTTGCTTATACTGGCAGGTCCGGGCTCCGGCAAAACCAAAACACTGACGCATAGGGTGGCATATTTAATCGCGCAAGGGGTACATCCAAAAAGTATTCTGGCTGTTACATTTACAAACAAGGCCGCTTTGGAAATGCGTGAGCGAGTAATACAGTTACTCGCTCAGCAACAAGCAGTATTGCCTGTTATGGGAACCTTTCACTCTGTTTGTGTGAGAATCTTAAGAGAGAATGCTCCGCTTATAGGGTATACATCATCTTTTGTTATATATGATGATGGTGATCAGTTGTCTCTTATAAAAAAAATAATGAAAGAGCTGGAAATAGACCCCAAACAGCTGGCGCCCCAAAAAATCAGGTCTGCAATATCACATGCCAAAGATGACCTTCTGCTTCCCGAAGAATACAGCTCTCAAACAGGCGACTTTTTTGAAAAACAGGTTGCGGAAATATATTCACGCTACCAGAGCGCACTTGCCGACAACAACGGATTTGATTTTGACGACCTCATAATGCAGGCGGTCTTGCTTTTTGAAACCAGGTCTGATGTTTTAAAAAAATATCAGAAAAGATTTCAATATATAATGGTAGATGAGTACCAGGATACAAACACAGCGCAAAGTTCTCTTCTTGCCATGCTCGCAAAAAATTCAAAGAATATCTGTGCTGTTGGTGATGACGCGCAAGCCATATACAGTTGGCGCAACGCAAAGGTAGAGAACATTTTAAATTTTCAACGTGAATGGCCCGGCGCAAAAATAATAAAACTTGAACAAAACTATCGTTCTACCAAAAACATAGTTGAAGCTGCATCCTTTTTAATACAGAAAAACTCACAGGGATACGCTAAAAACCTGTGGACAAAGAATGAAACCGGAGAACCTATTCACATATGCGAATTGGCAAGCGAATACGCGGAAGCAGAATTTATACTCGCCGAAACAGAAAGTCTTATTGAAGAAAAAGGTTATGGGTTGGACAACTTCGTCGTGCTTTACAGAACAAACGCCCAGTCCCGAGCTATTGAAGAGGTTTTTTTGCGAAACGGCGTTCCCTACAAAATAGTAGGCGGAGTAAAGTTCTACCAAAGACAAGAAGTAAAAGATGCAATAGCATGGCTTCGTCTTGTACAAAACCCGGGTGATATGGCCGCGACAGACAGATTAGAAAAATTAAAACTTAGCATGCTCAAGGAAAACATACAAAAACCCGTAAGAACCAAAACAGAAGCTGTAAATATTTTATCGCAGGCGATACAGGAAAAAGCAAAAAACAAAGATATGTCTCTTACACAACTCTTGAGGTTTGTTATAGAAAAAGTTAATTTTGAAAAGATATTAAGAGACAAAACTGAAAAAGGGGAGGAGAGGTGGCAAAACATTCAGGAACTTCTTTCGGTAACAGAGGATTACGCCCCACTACCTTTAAACGAGGCCTTGGAAGCATTTTTAGAAGACGTAGCGCTTATGCAGGAGGCCGACAATGTCGCGCAGGATTCTAACCTTGTACACCTTATGACATTACACATGGCAAAAGGACTTGAATTTCCCGTAGTGTTTATAGCGGGGTGTGAAGAGGGTCTTTTGCCACACTCGAGCAGTATGATGAATAAAAGCGAGTACGAGGAAGAGAGACGGCTTCTTTATGTGGGAATAACACGCGCCAAGGAAAAGGCGTATCTGCTCTTTACTCGCAGAAGGATGATATGGGGAAGCATACAAAGCAACCCACCAAGCAGTTTTCTCTTTGAAATACCAGAAGAGCATATATTTTTTAAACCTCTTGAAGAAGGCGGGGAAACAGAAGATTTAATTGACTGGTATTAACTGACAAATAACCAATGATACAGAGTATGGGACATGAAACAATTAAAAAACTGCTTGAGAAATACAATGTAGAGCCGAACAAGGTCCTGGGTCAAAATTTTTTAAATGAGCCGAATGCGGTTCATGCCCTTATTAAAACGGCGGAGGTGTCGAAAGAAGACACAGTTATTGAGGTTGGTCCCGGAACCGGAGCTATAACAAAAGAGCTGGCGAAAAAAGCGGGTCAGGTTATTGCGGTGGAAAAAGACGAGAATATGGTAGAAATTCTTAAACATGAGATAAGGGGATTTGAAAACATACAGATAGTGGAGGGTGATATTTTGAAATTTGAAATAACCAAGATACAAGAAACCCAGCCCGACATCGCGAGACGAAGTCGAGGCGGGCAGGCAAGAAACAAACAAATCTCAAATCACAATAACCAAGCAAAGGAAAACCCAAAAGGCTACGATCTAAAGCTTGATACCTACAAGCTGGTTGGCGCTCCTCCTTATTATTTAACGGCGCGCTTATTTAGGACCTTTTTAGAACAGGCTAATCTAAAACCTGTTTCAATTACTGTTATTATCCAAAAAGAAGTTGCGGAAAAAATATGTGCAAAGCCACCCCGAATGAACCTTCTTGCTGTCTCCGTGCAACTGTATGGGGAGGCTAAAATTATAGAAAAGGTTCCGAAAGAGTTTTTTTGGCCTCGCCCAAAAGTGGACTCAGCTATTTTGACTGTACAAAATATCAAAAAACCTGGTGTTGATGAAACTAAATTCTTTAAAGTACTGCAAGCGGGTTTTTCTGCTCCAAGGAAACAGCTTGCGGGAAATCTTTCACGCGTCCTAAGTATTGAACGTGATAAAGTAGAAAAAATACTTAAAGAGTGTGGCATAAAGCCCGAACAACGCGCCGAAACGTTAAGCGTTGATGACTGGAAAAAATTAACACTTAAGTTTTAATGTTCCGTGTTTTGTGTTTTGTGTTTTATGACCATAAGTTATACACAAACACAAACCCTTTAAAGTACTGTATAATAGTAAGTAATGATGGGCTTATTAAACCCTCTAAAAAATAATCTAAAAAGACCTTCTCTCAAAAAGGGGTATTATTTGGTGTTACTCCTCTTTTTAGCAACTCCTAAATTTGCTCATGCAAACTTTTTCCTTGACGCCATAGAGAGGGCTGTTTTAGAGATGGGGTTCTTTCTTATAGGTGGAGCTGTAAGCATACTCTTCTTTATAATAAACTCTGTAATCTATACCGCTGTGTGGCTTGCAAGATATATTGCTGAAATGGCAATAAGCCTCTCCCTTTCAATGCCATACACAAGCGGAGATGTCTTTAATGCGGGGTGGCCCGTTATGCGAGACCTGGCAAACATGGGTCTTATACTAATACTTGTCGGCATAGGCGTCGGCACAATGCTTAACCTTAAGCTAAACAAAGACCGCCTCGCGATGTTTTTCCTGGTTGCACTGCTAATAAACTTCACAAATGTAATTACGGGGATAGTTATAGACTTTAGCAATATTATTGGAAGTGTTTTCTTTAATGCCGCGCAAAACAGCCTGAGCGCCCTCATAGGAGTGTCGCCCTTTGATGTCGCCCTGCAAGCTGGAAGAGAAACGGCACAAACCCTGGAAACCCTGGGAAGCGCGGAGGAATTTGCCAGCGGAATGATAGGGTTGATAGCCGGTCCTCTTATAACAAGCGTACTTGGAATTATTCTATTTTTTGTATTCATGCTCTTAACGGCGCTCTTTATAGGAAGAATATTGGCGCTAATGCTTTTAGTTATACTCTCGCCCGTGGCATTTCTCGGACTTATATGGAGCAGTGGAAAGATGCGACAGCTTTGGAACAAGTGGTGGGATACATTTTTACAGTGGGCGCTTATCGCGGTACCGATGCTCTTTTTTCTGTGGCTTGCCGGTATATTCCTTAATGAAGGAGCGGGTTACTGTACAGCGAGTCTTCCAAGCGGAGCGGAGCCAATAGAAGAAGCTATAGGATTAGGTGTACTGGATAGCGAGGGTGGGTTTGTGTGTAGGTCTATGCAATCCTTCCTCGCAATAGGCGCGTTGATTACAGGGGTTGTTATGAGTTTTAAAACAAGCGCGGCCGGAAGCAAAATGATTATAAGCAGAGCACAGCGATTCCAAAAATGGGGCACAAGCAAAGTAAGGCAGGCCGCCACAGCCCCCGGAAGAGCAGCGGGAAGAGTTGTAAAAAGAGAAAGCGCGAGAACAGTGGGGGCAGCTGGCACAAGAATAGCAGGATCAAAAGCCGCAAAGGTTCCCGTTATGGGCGGTGCCTTCAGAAGTGCGGGAAGGAGGTTGCAGGGATTTGAAGGAAAACAAAGAACAGAGTGGAGAAAACATGAAAAAGATTATACCGGAATGACGTGGGATCAATTACAGGCTCACATAAAAACAGAGAAGGACCCTGATAAATTGGCTGCTATTATGAATCTGGCAGGTAGAAATCACGCCGACGATCTTGATTCCGCTATTCGAAACAATACAATAGATGACAAGAAAATCAAATCTTATCTAAATATGGCCCAATTTAGAACAACGGAAAAAGGTGAGAATCTACAAGATGCATGGATAAAAAATAATCCCCATCATCTTAAAAAGCATTTAGGAAAAACGGATACAGACGTAAGAACAAAAACAGAAAGACTTTCGGCAAATGATTTATACAATCTAACGCTTTCAGCAATCAATGAACGGCATGTTGTTGAAGGTGTAATAAAAAATGATGACGCAAAAGTGAAGCAATTAAGACATGTTATCAACAAAGTTTCTAAAACAAATAATACTGCTATGAGTACCAACCTAAAAACAAACCTAAAAAATGCTATAATAGGCAGTTTCAATACCCTTGGACCAAATTCATCCACTCAGAACATATTAACTGAGCTTGACAATGCTGGGGGAAGATGGAAGGAGCTTAAAAATGCTTTAGAAAATGATCCTGATTTTGCAGGAATACTATAAAATGAAAATAGAATACGCAACATATATTTCTACTAAAAATAAGGCACCTGAAAAAATTCTCGAGCTAATAGATTCGGGGGGTGTTGGGAATATTCTTGGTATAATTTATTCAAGGTACGGAATTACAAACCAGAAAATATCCTGTACACAGATTGTTGGCCACGTACTTGTTGGTCTTATTCCTATAAAACGTTTTATTCAGGCGCTTCAAGAAGATGCGGGTCTTGATGAAAGCACCGCGAAAAACATTGCGCATGACGTGCGTGCGGAAATTTTTGCTCCCGTAGCCAGGGAGTTGGCAGCCATGCAGGAGCAGGCGATAAAAAACTGGCAGGAATTACATGCTTCGCAAGAAACAAGCAATCCTCAAAATACAAACTTTGAACAAGAGAATGAGAAACTACCGACACCTGACGAAGGTGTTGTAAGAGAAGTTTTTCCGGCACCTGAGGTAAACGAAAAAAAATTTGATGACGGTTTGGAAAAATCCCAAAACAAAGAGGAGGAGAAAGATGAAAGATTCTAACTCAGACTTCGTCTTCGTAATTTCAAATTTTAAATTTCCAATTTTAAAACAATTTTAAATGACTGAATTCCTGCCTGCCGGTTTACATGCCGATTGGTATGCAGGCAGGTTAAAACATTGGAACATTAAGGCATTAAATTAAAATTTTAAATTTAAAATTAGAGCGTAGCGACTATGGCACAATATCCCGTACCACAATTTATAGACAGGGAAACAAGACTTGTAGGCCCGCTAACAGTTCGGCAGATGATAATATTCGGCATAGATGCCGCGGTTTTATTTGTGCTTTGGTTTGTTTTAAATAAAATTACATTTATTTTTGCCGCCATAGTACTCACAAGTGCCGCCATAATACTTGCGTTTATAAAGATAAACGGACAACCACTAACAACTATTGTATTCTCTCTTCTAAACTACTTTCTACAACCGAGGCTGTATTTATGGGGAAAACAAGAAGATGTTGTTCAAAAAAAACCGAAGGGCGGACTATTTGATAAAATAGTGGGAGCGGGAACAGAAAAAAAAACGGCACAGTCTTACGAAGTGCCCGAAGAGGCATCCAAAGAGCCGAGTGTTAGTGAAATAAAAGACGTAGCGAAATTGCTCGATGAGTAAGCTCGCTTCGCGAGCTTCAAGATTACGCTGATAATAGCTGATACCACAGATGAACAATAAAACCTAAAGAAGCCTGTTAAAATAATTAGTGTAATCAGTTATTATCTGTGAAATCTGAAATTTTTCAAAGAAAAATTTATGCCTTCAACAGCAACAACACAAAGTTTTATACCAATAGACAACATCCGAAACGATGTCGTTGTTGTTAAGGGCGGAGAACTTAGAGCCATACTCCAGGTATCAAGTGTCAACTTTGCCCTAAAAAGCCATGACGAGCAGGAAGCTACCATATACCAATACCAAAACTTTCTTAACTCTTTGGATTTTCCCATACAAATACTGGTAAACTCCCGCATGATGAATGTTGATGAGTATGTAGGAACAATACAGGCGATGGAAGCCAAGCAACGTTCCGACCTTCTAAAAATGCAGACACAAGAATATGTAAAATTTATACAGCGTTTTGTGCAGGAGGCAAACATAGTCTCCACAGACTTTTATCTTATAGTGCCTTTCAGTTTAATAGACGTGGCAACAACACAGGGGGGAGCAAATGAAAGAATGAAAAGTCTTATAGGAAAACAAAGTCAACTGGGAACGATGGAGGCCGAAAAATTCTTGTACTTCAAAGGACAGTTGATGCAGAGGGTAGACTTTGTTGCGAGTGGTCTTCATAGAATGGGTATATCTGCAAGCATGATGACAACGGAGGAGTTGGTTTCTCTTTTTTGGAGTATATATAACGGGGGAGACCTCAGAAAACGCGGTGCGATAAAACCAATGTTTTAAAACAGCTTTTAGCTTCTGGCTTTCAGCTTATTAGCTTATGATAAATTCTTATAAAGAACTAAAGGTTTGGCAACGCGCAATGGAATTAGTTGTTGCTGTATATGAACTAACCGAAAAATACGCAAAAGAAGAAACTTATGGATTAACGGCACAAACAAGAAGATCGGTAATTTCTATACCTTCAAATATAGCTGAAGGTAGGCACAGGTCCACAAGAAAAGATTTTATAAACTTTTTGATAATAGCTTATGCATCTGGCGCAGAATTAGAAACACAAATAGAAATAGCAAAACGATTACCAAAAACCAAACAATTAAACTATGTAAAAGTTGATAATCTTTTGGAAGAAGTTATGAAAATGTTAAACATAATGATAAAAAAGTTAAAAGCTAGTAGCTAATAGCTATAAGCTATAAGCTAAACACATGCCTGAAAACCCACTAAGTGACCAACAACCGAATAACCAACCTCAAAAGGGTCCTCAACCCTTCCAGCAGGCGTACCAGGTGGTGCAGCAGTCTGAACAAGTGGACAAGCGCAAGCGACTTCTTGATATAATAGCTCCGCCCGCACTTGAGGTTACAGCAAACAATGTAAAGTTGGGGAATACATTCGTCCGTACTCTTTTTGCTTTCTCTTACCCCAGATATCTGGCAGAAAACTGGTTAAGTCCTATTATAAACATAGATAGAACAGTAGATGTTTCTATATTTATAGAGCCGGCTGATACAGCTACCATTATGAAACAGCTTCAAAACCAGTTAACCAGTGTTGAGGCGGAAATGATGGAAAGAGAAGAAAAAGGCCTTGTGCGCGACCCGCTGCTTGAAGCGGCTTATGAGAACATTGAAGATTTGCGGGACAAAATGCAGACATCCGAAGAAAAAATGTTCAAGTTTGGGCTCTATATTATAATCTACGCAAAAAGCGAGAAGGAGGTAAACGAGATAGAAAATGAGCTTCGCTCTATTTTAGAAAGCCGTCTTGTATATGTAAAACCGGCCGTGTATCAGCAAAGAGAGGGTTTTAACTCCGGCCTACCGCTGGGGCTTAATTATCTTAACCTGACAAACAGCATGAACACTTCGCCCCTATCTTCCACCTTTCCTTTTGTTTCGTTTGACCTAACAATGGATGAGGGAATTCTTTATGGAATAAACCGGCACAATTCAAGTCTTATTCTGTTTGACAGGTTCTCTCTTGAGAACGCCAACACTGTAATACTCGGAAAATCAGGCGGAGGTAAGAGTTACACCGTAAAACTGGAGGTGCTCCGCTCTATGATGTTTGGAGTGGACGTTATAGTAATAGACCCCGAAAACGAGTACCAATACTTGGCAGAAACCACGGGCGGAAGTTTTTTCCGTGTATCTTTAACCAGCGGAGACGAGATAAACCCCTTTGATCTGCGGGAGCCCCAGGAGGATGAAAAACCTGAAGAGCTTTTTCGCGCAAACATAATAACCCTTATCGGGCTTTTAAAGATAATGTTGGGAGACATGACGCCGGAAGAAGAGAGTGTTTTAAACGAGGCTATAATCCAAACATATGACTCGCGTGATATATCTCCGGAAACACCCAGATATTGGGAAAAAACACCACCGTTAATGCAGGACCTGCAAACCGTACTGCAAAATATGGAGGGAGGCGCAAGTTTAGCGCAACGCCTTCTTAAATACACGGATGGCGTATACTCAGGATTTTTAAATAAGCAAACAAATGTAAGCCTTGAAGGACAGCTTGTTGTGTTTAATATTCGGGATATGGAAGATGAACTTCGTCCCGTAGCTATGTACCTTATAATTAACTATGTATGGAATGCTATAAGGCGCACACTAAAGAAAAGAATGCTCGTAATTGACGAGGCGTGGTGGATGCTTCAACATCATGAAAGCGCGGCATTTCTTTTTGGTATCGCCAAAAGAGCAAGAAAATACTACCTCGGGGTTACAACAATAACCCAGGACATAGAAGACTTTTCTACGAGCGACTATGGAAGAGCGATTATCACAAACTCATCCCTGCAGATATTAATGAAACAGTCTCCGGCAACAATAGACCAACTCCAAAGAATATTTAACCTTACAGATGAAGAAAAATATCTTCTATTAGAAGATAATGTAGGGGAAGGACTTTTCTTTGCGGGAACAAAACATGTCGCAATAAAAGTTATAGCCTCTTACATAGAAGACCAGATAATAACTTCGGATCCCGAACAACTCTTACAAATAGAAGAGTCTAAGGATCGGTTATAATATGACTGAGAAAATAAACAAAAGAATAAAAGAGGCGGCAGCAAAAAAAGCTGAGCAGGAGGAAAAAGACCCTTACGAAAATGTACCAGGCTTGGGCAGTCCTGAGGCATTTTTGTGGCTTATGTGGGCCTTTATACTTGATATGATGGGGGTATTAAGCGCCATATTAATACTTGTGTTTGGTGTGGGTCTCGCAATCTCTATTGCTGTTGATATTTTAGCAATGGGCACAATAGGCGTATATATGTACTTTAAAACAAAACACATGCCTACAGGGAAAAGAGTGGCGCGTGCGGCAAAAAGAACGGGTTTGGTGTCCGCAATTGAAGCTGTACCCGTACTTGGTGACATAGCGTTTTCATGGACCATTTATCTTTTTATGGAATTTAGCAAAGGAAAAGCATAATGAAACTCTACATCAAAAAATCAGTTATAGGGTTCTTGTTTTTACTGATATTTTTACTATTTAGTGCTCCTTCTTTCGCATTAGCCCTTGAGCTTGACTACCCGACAATTCCAACACCAATAGGGCCTCTAGACTTAGACACCATAACAGACGAGGGGGGGTTTACCGTAGCTGGTCTTATTGTGTTTATTTATGGAGCCGCTATTTGGATTGCCGGAATACTTGCTTTTATTTCTCTTGTGTACGTGGGGTTTGTTTACATACTTTCCGGCTCAGGCATGGTGGGGCGCGGAAAGGCCCTCCGCAGATTAAAAAATGTGCTGTGGGGACTGGTTATATTATTATTCGTTACAGCACTTTTAAATGTGGTAAATCCTGAAATTTTAAACTTAGAAGACTCTCTTGTTGTAGCTGTTGCGCCTAACGATAAAACATATCAGGAGGTAGAGTTTGAAGGGTTTAAGTTTGAAGGATTTTTTGTTGACAATGGTAGTGGAGGCGGTGGCACTGGAGATGGTGAGGAGCCTGTCATATCTTGCCAAGAACAGTGTTTGGCTAAATGTGGTGGCATGCCGGCTTGCGAAACAGAGTGTTTTAAACTTCCCCCTTGTCCTGAGTTAGCATGTCCAGTTCTGCGGGTTACAAGCTCTTTTACTGCGTACTGTTACGACAGGGGAAGCGCGCGCCACAACGGGCACGATGTTATGGCCAACGAAGGAACTCCTATATACGCAATGGAGGCGGGAACACTGGACAGGGTGGGGTGGATAGATTCCGGAGGGTGTCGTTTGTGGATAATTGGCACTCAATCTGGAAGAGCTTATGCACATTTACACATGGGTACTACATTAGATTGTTCTGATGCATTCGGTTCTGGAATAAGGGAGGGGGCAACTGTTGTTGCAGGGCAAACACTGGGATATGTGGGCACAACATACAATGGACGTGCAGATGGTACTGTTGCACACTTACACTTAACAATTGTTAAGCCCAGCGGAAGTGAAGAATGTAGTCCACCACCCCTCAGTGGAAATTATGGCGGACCAACAATGGACGGAGCTCCTCTTTTTAAACAAGCTGGGTGTCCGTTTACATAATAGGTTTATAATTTAAGACCCATACTTACTTATGCAGCCAACAAACTCCACAACAAAGAAAAAGATAGTGTTTTTACTTATAGTATCTTTAGTGCTTGTTATGTTGTTGTTTTTCATACAACTATTAACAAACCAGGGCACAACAGATCCGCGTGACGAAGAAAGAACTGTGCCTCCTGGAACAATTGGTAATGAGGAGTATTTAATAGAGAATCCGGAACTACCAAAAACAAGTTGGCAAAGGAAGGTAGAGATACAAAAAGAAGATGGTATGCAAACCGTAACAAATTTTTATGACGGATACCGCATTGATGTATCAAGTGATTGGGAAATTGTAGAAGAAGTAAGGGGGGGGCTGGGTGGTTTAAATTTACTTTACGGACAGCATGAAGAAGATATAAACGAATACGAAACAGAACAACACATACACGACGGTCTCGTTCTTAGTGTTGTTGTTTTTGAAAATGAAGAAGGGTTTAACCTAATAGACTGGCTGGCCCGATCAGACAATCATGGAAGTTTTCTGTTTGGAGCCGAACTTAGGGAAGTGCCAAGTGATTTATACAAAATTTATAAAACCGAAAGGCCCCTAACAGAAGACCGGTTCATAGATGGCAAGATAGTAGATGCTCAAATAGAAGACACGCTATCCTCTAAGTACATAATAAAAGATCCTAAAATAGACTCGGTTTATGTTTTAATTTGCACTATATATAACAATGTAAACACACTAGTTCCTCTTTGCGAAGAAGCTATGCAAGGGTTTAACATACTAAAATAGGCTATGAATATTTTGAACAAATTTCGTTCAAACACAGTTGGTATACTTTTTTTTGTTATACTTTTTAGCATTATCACGCCTCACGCAGATGCGTTAACCTTGGAATTAAACTATCCGGAGATTCCAACGCCCACAGGGTCTATAGACTTAAACTGTCTGGAAATAGGGCTTTGCGACCTTAGTATCGCGCTGTTGCTTGTTGTCTTTTATGGAGCAAGTGTGTGGATAGCAGGTATACTGGCTTTTTTGGCTTTAATTTTTGCAGGAATGTCCTATATTATAAGCGGGGCCAGCCCCGGCGCGCGCGCACGCGCTAATGAAAGATTTATAAATGTTCTGTGGGGACTTTCCATTTTACTCCTTGCAAATGCTATAATATATACAGTAAACCCACAACTAATAACCGGGTTTGAAGACCCTTTGTTTCCGACAGCATCTTCAGGGTCTACAGAGTATGAAGAGATATACTTTACAAGCGAAGGGTTGTTAATAAGAGGGGGCTCAAGCGGTACAGGAGGAACAAGTGGAGGTGGGGGTGGAGGAGGCGGTACACCCTCATCCTGTAGTAGTGCAGAAGTTGTGGAAAATGGCACAAATGAAACCTACAACCATGAAGGGTCCTCAACCGCAGAGATACAAAACACAGTATCCCAACAACTACGGGCAGAGCTTTCAGCTGGTGGATTATCAACAGCACAAGTAGAAGATTACGCAAACTACTTCTTCACCACAGTTATACCTTGTGAAAGCACCTGGGTTCCTCACGCAGAAAACGAAGGGGGAACAAATTGTATGGCAGTCGGGTTGTACCAGTTAGAGGATAACAGGTATGGAAAACAGGCTTGTAGGGCAGAGTATCACAGGTGGCACCACTGGCAATGCGAAACATCACATGCTGTAGATAGGTTTTTTGAAATAAGAAACAACAGACCAGGGTGCTCGGGTTGGGAGTACTGGGAATGCGCAAAAACAAGGTGGACCTGTTAGACCTTAAAACAATCACACAACATGCCACAAAAAACCAAAATAATACTGTTCTTACTATTTGTGACAACATCGCTTGCTCTTGTGTTTTGGGGGGCCTACAAAACAAGGGATATTATTGATAATGAGCCTGCGAGTATAACAAATACAACTGGCTCACCAATACAAATACCTGGGGAGACTGTGCAAAAGTTTAATGAAAAAGGAAACGAGTCACAAGATGCTAAAATTTTAAAGCAAAATCTTATATCCCCCCTGCAGGGAAATTCGGGAACCATACACCAAACAACTGAATATCGTATAGACTACATACCTCATCCGGACACATTTATGGTAGAAATACTTGCTGCAGACTTTAAAAATGCCCAGGACTCAGTTTTTGGATGGTTTTTAGCTCAAGGGTTTTCAAGAAGCGACGTGTGTAGTATGAAAATACTATTCTACTTAAGTGGTGCGGTGAAAAATTACTATCAACAAAATGAGCAAACAATAATTTTTAACCCCGTTTTTGAGCACTGTGATGCAGATTTTTAAACCATGAGAATGAGTATTTCTAAAAAAACAACTTTTATACTGCTGCTCTCTCTGTTCTTAACAGGATTCTTTGTAATTTTAAATACCAGCCCCGCTTCAGCCCAAACTTCCTGTACACGTTGTAGTAATAATTATAGTTTTTCTTACGCAGAATGGACGGCAGTTACTGCGTGCGACCCCTACGGAGGCGAACCTGTTACCTACACTCAGGATAATTCTTGTACGGGACATAACTGTGGTAATGGGGCTTGTGAAAACGATGGATTCAACTTTGAAACCTCAACCAACTGCCCTTCTGACTGTTCTTCATCCACATCAACACCCAGCGACACGTGCCAACGGTGTAGCCTTAACTATCCGGGATGCTGGTCTACGTGGGACAATATTGATGATAGCGACTGTGTAGCTCCCACAACAACAGATGAAATAAGCTCTGTAGAATACACCCCCACAGGATGCACAACCGGAGAGCCTATAGACAGAAGGTGTGCGGAAGGGCCTGCATGCGGTCGCTGTAGCCTTAACTATCCGGGATGTTGGGCAGTGTGGATAGATATTGATGAAAATGGATGCACGGCTCCGAACTCTTTAAATGAGAATATAACTGTTATATATACTCCAGCGGGGTGTCAGTCCGGAAATGACTTTGACCGACGTTGCAACTTTGACAGATTGAATGTAAATTATCCAATTGTACAAACACCGAACGGTCCCTTAGACATAAACAGCCTATACACAGGGGGTAATGTTACAATGGCGACCATTGTCTTGTTTGCATACGCGGCCTCCATATGGGTCGCGGGAATTCTTGCTTTTGTGGCTCTCATTTACGCTGGCTTTATATTTATACTATCGGGCGGAAATCCAGGCAAAAGAGTTAAAGCCAAAAAACAATTTACCGATGTTTTGTGGGGACTGTTGGTGGTTCTTTTGGTGCCTGTGATAATGAACTACATAAACCCCACAAGCGCTCTTTTGCGCGACCCCAATCTTTTGGGTGTAGATGGTAGTGACAAAGAGTTTCAATTGCCCTTATTTAGCCAGGAGGGAGATTTCGACATGGCGGCGTGCTTAAATGCGGGCAACACAACAGATTATTGTCTTGATACCTGCATAGAAGGGAGTGGGGATGATTCCATCCTAAGCTGTTCAATAGGAGCTGCGAATTGGATAATGAGCAAATGTGAATCCTCCGGAACAGCTACTAGTACTTGTGTGGATCAGTGTACAAACGAACTAATAAGCACGGGGTGGTATAACGATGCAACAAGAACAGATGCGGAATCCATTTGCGCAGGCACGGGGTCAAGTGGAGGCACTGGGGAAGGAGGGACATTCAGCACCACAGAAGAAGATAATATGTTTGTCTCATGCGCTACCATACTAGGAATTACAAACTCAAGCCTTGTGCCTTTCAGTATAAACTCAGAGCGTAACCAAGTTTTATGTGACGCACCAAGCACAGCTTCGTGGGACAACAATACCTGGTGTAGTTCTTGCTCTGATAACGGTGGAGATATTACTTCCTGTAACAATTATATAGGCAACACGTCGGGCGGTTGCTGTGACAGGTTTAATGGATCATGCCCAACAAGTTAAAGATTAAAAAACTGTTTTTTTTAAACATCCTTATTTTCATTGGGTTATTTTTTGTTTTAAACATATCAAACGCCCAAACACTAAATCTTGACTACCCGCCGCTTAGGGTGCCGGGAGGGATTTTTGATTTAAACGACGCTTATGAGTCGGGAAAAGTCGGATTAAGACAAGTAATAATTCTCTTTTATGTACTTACTCTTTGGTCTTCAGGGATTTTAGCTTTTGTACTACTTATCTACACTGGACTTGTTTACATAATATCCGGAGGTAAGCCGGCGAAAAGAAAAGAGGCATTTCAAAAGTTTAAAAACGTCTGGATAGGAGTTGCGGTGCTTTTATTCTCCTTTTTCTTTTTAAATATTTTAAATCCCGGCATAACAAATTTGGACCTTTACGTTTTTCTATCTACCACAGGTGGCGGCACAGACTACAATTTTGATACAGATATTGCTTTTGCTCTGCCTAAAAGCCAGGCCTTAACGGCAGAGGAGGCCGGGACCTTTACTTGCCAATGGACAGGCGCTGACTGTGTCGCGAATATTAATAACTGCAACGAGGGCTTCAGTCCAGACTGCCATTTTGGCACCAACCACGACAGCGCCAGTTATTCTGATTTTTGCACAGAAGCACAAGACAATGGACAAGCGTTCGTTTGCGTAAAAGAAGCCTCAGATATTTCTTCCTCCGAAGGATCTGGTGAGCCCGAACCACCCCCCGGTGCTGATGGTATAGACTCTACTGAAGAGGGCGTCTTAAGACAAGATTGTACTAATTATTCTATAGGAGCAAGATATGACACAGAAGATGTAGCTGGAAACAGCTATTTCTACTGCGATACAGGGATTTTAACAGACACGTTTGCGACCAGCTGGCGCAACAAATGCTTGAATGATTTCTCAGGACATGAAAGCGGTGTTTTAGATTCAAATAATGAGGCCAGGCTGTATTGCGGTTACTTAGTAAACTAATATGAACACACATATAAAAATAGGGTTAGGGCTTATTTTAGGTTTTATTTTACTAATCGCGCTTTTTTATTTAAACCTTAAACTTGCATCAAAAATAGAGAATAAAAACAACCCGCAGAACGAAAGCGGGCTTTATGAAGAAACACAAGTACGTTTTTTCTAATCAATACTTATGCGGGAAAACAGTCCCGCTTTCCAGGAAAAGAGCGTATATATAGAAACAGCGCTTAGGGTAACAAAAATAAATTTAAACACAGAGAGGGGTGTTTGTAGGGGAGTTGTCAGATAAAATACGCCCAAGCCCATAACAGCCGTTACAGCGGCTATTTTTGTTAGAGCACCCAGTGGCACATTAAACCCAACCTCTTTTCTTACTATAAACACGAGATACGTGGTGACTAAGATTTCTGTAAACACAGTGGTCCAAGCTGTGCCTATATATGAGTACTGGGGAATAACAACAATGTTTGCCGCAAAATTAAACACAAAACCCGCAAAGTATGCCCACATGGCCTTGCGTTGAAGCCCTAAAGCTATGACTGTGTTCCCAAAAAGAGTTCCAAAAAATATTACTCCCGTAGCTAAAAATAATATTTGAAGCGGAAGAGCAGAAGCCAAAAAATCAGCGCCACCAATAAAGTAAACCACCGTCGTTGCTGTAAGTGCTCCGCCAACAACAACAGGAAACGCCCCAACTGTTATAAGTTTTAAAAGTTGCGACATTACAAGAGACAGTTTTTCTTTGTTGTTTTTGGCATATCTGCTTAATACAGGCAACATTAAGCCCATAAAGGCCGCGGGGAAAAATATCAATGTTTCCAAGACCTTATAAGCTGCGCTGTAAATACCGACATCTTCTTGTGTCTTCATTATTGAAAGAAGAATTGTATCCGCCTTAAAATAAAGAAGCGTAAAAAGCAAAGAGGCAGCTATGGGTAAAGTCTCTTTGGTTATGCGCCTCCACTCTTTAAAAGATACCAACAACCGAAAACGCACCAATTTTCTGGTAAAAAACAGGTTGAGCGCAAAAATAACAAACGCGCCCACTATCAGAGCACTTAAATACGATACAAGTACACCCTCTTTTGTAAAAAAATACCACACAAACCCCAGCTGCGCGGTTCTTCCGAGAACCTCTGCTATCGCCGCCTTATATACTTGTGTGTGTTTTTGAAAAACTCCAAGAAATATCTGGCTCAAAGAAAGAAACAAAAAAGCTGAGGAGGTAATAACTACACCCATTTTAACCTCTAAAGAGTAGGGGAACGCAAAAACAAGGATGGACGCTAAAAACAAAAAAAGCGCTGCAGTAAACAGGCGCAATGTAAAATAGTGACCGACAAGCTCTTTTTCTTTGTCCGGTTTTTGAGATATTTCTTTTGTTAATAAAGAATAGAGACCTAAATCTGCAAGTATTTGAAATGTTGAAAGATACGCAACCACTGTTGAATACTCACCAAACCCTCCTTTGCCAAGCCCGCGGGTAATAAACCCGACAGACGCAAGGGCTAAAATGCCTCCAATAACGCGTCCCAACGATGACGCTATTGTGTTAAATGTTATTTTTCCAAGAACTCCCATTCGTAGTTTTATACCGAACGCACAACAACTTTTCTGTAAGGATGCTCCCCAACACTCTCTGTTTCAACATCGTCAAAATCAGCAAGTGTTGTGTGAATAATTCTCCTGTCAAACCCGTTCATAGGCTCCATTTCTAAAAGGTTTTCACCATCCAAAACCCTTCTTCGTGCGGTTAGAGCAAACTCTTTTAAAAACTCTGCCCTTCTTTGTTTGTATCCATTTACATCTAAGTCTACTTGTACTTCAGGTCCGTATTTTTTATTCACCACCATTCTAAACAGAGATTGTACATCGCGCAGATTGGCGCCCCGTTCTCCTATAAACGCACGGGGTTCATCTACAAAAACATGCACCAGAAACCTTTCGTCTGTTCTTTTAACTTCCGGATCGTGCAACAAATTGAATGTCATTTTGTCCACGAACTCTTTTATGTCTTTTTTCAATTGTGCCTCTGTACTCATAGTTTTATTTCGGCTCCGCCTTATAAAAAGTATAAAGTATAGAGTATTCAGTATACAGGGGTGCTTTGTAATTAGCTTTGCTGAATACTCTATACTATATACTATATACTTGAACGAGCGTGCCTGCCTGCCGCGATAGCGCAGCCTGCCTGAGCGAGGACGCTCGCAGACAGGCGGCGCAGGTAGGAAGCGCGAGTTCCAAGCGAGCCCCGTTAGAGACTGCGAGGGCACGTAGCGTGCCTACGACTCTAACGGGGCGAGTTTATCCTACACTCTTGTTAATAACATACTGCTGTCCGATTGAAAAGAGGGTCGTAACAAACCAATACAGCGCCAATCCTGCCGGAAAACTTTGTGCTATAAATATAGTAACGAACGGTAAAACATAAGTCATTTGTTTACCCATCATGTTTTGAAAGTCAGGCGCACCGCTTTTTTTGCTCTTAGTTCTAACAGGAAGTCCTGTTTTATCTTTTTGAGCAAGCGTAAGTTTGCTTAACACAAACTGCGCAAAACCTGCTAAAATTCCGAATACCAAGGAAAGGGGGCCTATCTCTGTAATAACACCTATGTTAAAAAAACTCGCATTTATGTTATCTGAAACAGTTACAAAAGGGTAAATTAAGCCCTGCAGTGCATCTCCTCCTCTAAGCTCTACCAGAAATACTCTATACATACCTATTATAACTGGTATTTGAATAATAAACGGCAAACATCCGGCAAAGGGGTTTATACCCTTCTCTTTATACAAAGCCATTACAGCCATAGACTGTTTTTGTTTATCGTCTTTATTTTCTTTTTGTATTTTTTTTATTTCAGGCTGAAGTTTTGTAAGCTCTCTTTGAGATTTTAAAGCTTTATACGATAACGGGTACAAGAAAAGACGAATAATAATTGTTACTAATATTATTCCTATCCACAGATCGTTACCCGGAATAAAATCAACAATAACCAACAAAAAATTTAATATTGGTTTAAATATTGTTTCGTTAAAAATTGTAATAATAAAGTTCATAGTTTTGTTCACTTCGTTCACAAAAAGGTTCTAGGTACTAGGAGTTAGGTGTTAGTCTAATACCTAAAAGCTAAAACCTAATACCTGCGAGTGAAGCGAGCTAATAGCATTTTTTAATTTGCCTAAAACCAACAACCAAGCCTTTTGCGGCGCCCAGTCTTTTTACAGCGTTCTTTGTATACTCAGAACAGGTGGGCCTGTGCTTACAGACGCCCGTGTTATACATGCTAAAAATTCCGTGGTCCGGAGAGAGTGTCCACTGATATACTGTAATCAACACAACAACCAAAAAACCGGGTATTTTGCCCAGTTTGCTTAAAAAAATAGGTTGGTCTTTAGTTGTTAATAATGCCTGTTTTGCGAAATAGTTCATACATTTCTTTTTGTAACTTATCAAATTTTTGTCCTCGCATGTTCTCGTTTGCGATAATTACTACATCATATCCCGGTGTTGTACTTTCTAAAACACTTTTTATAAGGTGCCTTAAAACTCTTTTATAGTAATTTCTTTTAACGGCCTTTTTTGTTAGTTTTTTCGTAATCCCAACACCCACTCTTGTGTTCTTTGTGCTGTTTTTTACAACTTTAACAAAAAATGATGTGCTTTTAAAACTCTTTCCTTTACGAAATGTGTCTTCAAAAGACTTAGAGTCCAGCCTGTGTTTTTGAGGAATCATAAATTAACCAGTTTTTTGGTTTTTTATTAAACAGTGAGTTTTTTACGCCCCTTAGCCCTTCTTCTCTTAATAGTTTGTTGTCCTGTTTTTGAAGACATTCTCTTCAAAAAACCGTACTTTCTTTTCCTTTTTTTCTTTTTGGGGTTGTAGGTTTGTGCTTTTGCTTTTCCCATAAATTAAAATTATTATTTAAAATGATTTATAAACCCGTTCCAACTTATACCTATGATACTTTACCAGTATTTTTGTTACATTTCAAGCTTTATTCTTCTTTTTTATACGTTATTCTTATCCACACCTATTCCACAGCTTCCACACAATTTTCCCCACAAATCAAGACTTTACTTTATCAACCTTGTTTAGGTATCATTAGTATAACTTAAAAAATATTATAACAACTTTCATCTCCTGTGGAATTTTATAGCTTATTTCACACGGGGCTTGGGAACCTTATGGATGAACAAGAACTCTGGCAATCTGTGCTAAACGAAATAGAACTACAAACATCAAAGGCCAACTTTATTACGTGGTTTAAGAATACTTATATTGCAAACAAAAAAAATGGCGTTGTTACTGTGGCTGCGCCTAACGGGTTTAGCAAGGAGTGGTTGGAAAATAAATACGGAAAACAAATACTTAAATTTTTGCGCGCGCAAGAAAACGAAATAAAAGAGATAAGGTATATTATAGAAAACAAAAAACCTCAAAACATCCTCACGGATACAAAAAGGAAAGATGGTATTCCTGACATAGAAGAGTCTCAGTTACAATTTGAAGAATTTAAAATAGATAAAAACACAAACCTTAACCCCAAATACACCTTTGAATCTTTTGTTGTAGGTCCATCTAATGAATTAGCGCATGCCGCCGCTTTTTCTATTTTCAAAAAACCCGGGCTAACCTACAATCCGCTTTTTGTTTATGGCGGTGTTGGTTTGGGCAAAACACATCTTTTACAGGCATTGGGTAATAAGTTTTCCTCTAAGGGTATATCTGTTGTGTACTTAACATCGGAGAGATTTACGAGTGAGTTTATATCTTCCATACAAAACCAAGACATAGATGGTTTTAAAAATAAGTATAGAAAGAAGGATGTACTTATTATAGATGACATACAGTTCCTAGCAGGCAAAGAACAGACTCAGGAAGAATTTTTCCACACATTCAACGCGCTCCATGAACAAAACAAGCAGATAATACTTAGCTCTGATAGGCCTCCAAAAGCAATACCCACACTGGAGGAGCGTTTAAGAAGCCGTTTTGAAGGGGGCATGCTTGTTGATATAGGTTATCCCGATTATGAAACAAGGGTAGCTATACTAAAAACAAAAATAAAAGATAGAAACATATCTTTAACAGATGAGGTTATTCACTATATAGCAAGTAATATACAAAGAAACATACGGGAGCTGGAAGGAGCTTTAAACTTAGTTGTTGCTTCTTCGCGTTTATACAACAACGAAGTGGATTTAGAACGCGCCAAAAAAATACTGTCTCACATCACTCATAAACCAAGTAAACCCATAAGCTATAAAAAAATATTAAAAGCAGTTTGTAATTTTTATGAAGTAGAAGAAGAAGAGCTTTTAGGAAAAAACAGAAAAAGAGACATAGTGTTACCAAGACAGGTGGCGATGTATTTAATGCGTACAGAACTTAAAACTTCTTACCCAACAATAGGGGACAGGTTTGGAGGTAAGGACCATACAACAGTCATACATGCATGTGATAAAATAGAGTACCAACTAAAAGATAATACTACTTTTGAGGAGGAATTTAATTTTCTAAAACAACAGCTATACGTTGAGTAAACCAAAAAGAATAAGTTGTTGAATACTATGTATACAGTAGTGTGGAAAACTGTGGATAAAAAGTATTTTTAAAACATCTATTTTTAAAAATACTTTTTATCCCCCACAAATCCACAAGACAACGTTCCTGTTTCCCACCCTTTTTACTCTCCTAATTTGTTTAGTTTAAAGAGTAAAACAACTGTTTCCACAAAAAACTAAACTTCTAAATACAATAAATATGGAGTTATTAATTAAAAAAGATTTATTTTTAAAAGGAATTAATCTTACAGAAAAAAATATTGGGAGAAACTTATCTCTACCGGTATTAAATAATGTTTTAATAAAAACAGAAAAAAATAGTTTAAAAATTATTTCTACTGATCTTGAAATGGCAGTCTCTGTTAATATGCCGGCAAAAATAGAAAAAGAAGGTTCTATTACTGTTCAACCGAGAGTTTTAAGCGGATTTTTAAACAACCTATCTGATGAAAATTTACATATTAAAACAGAAAAAAACACTCTTTTTATAGAGCAAGGAGATTATAAAATAAAACTAAATGGAGAAGACGATAAAGAGTTTCCTATATTACCCAAAGTAAATAAAATAAATACTATAGAAATAAATACGCAAGACTTCATAAAATCTCTTGGTCAGGTAATAAACTCAGTAGCTTCCTCCGAACTTAAACCGGAACTCACAGGTGTATTTTTTAGTATTACAAAAAATGGAATTAAACTTGCTGCAACAGACTCCTTCCGATTGGCTGAAAAAACAATTAATCATGAAACAAGTATGCAGGGAGATTTTAAATTTATCTTACCCGCTAAAACAGTACAGGAAATTATTAGAAGTTTTCAAGACAATGAAGGACAGCTTTTACTTTTTGTGGATAAAAACCAAGTAGTTATTCAAAACAAGAGTGATCAAAAAATAAATATTCAACTGATATCCAAACTTATTGAGGGAGATTACCCGGAATATACACAAATAATACCCAAGGAGTTTAAAACCAGAAGCATAGTAGCTAAAAAAGATTTTATACAACAAGTAAAAGCGGCGAATATTTTCACAAGTAGGATAAACGATGTAAAACTAAATATTTCCGGAAAAAAAATAGAAATAGAGTCTGAGAACAATGATATAGGAAAATTTCATTCTTCTGTGAATGCGGCAATAGAAGGAGAAAACAAAGAGGTTTCTTTTAATTGCCAGTATCTTCTGGATGGTTTAAATAATATAGAGGGAGATGAAATATTATTTAAAGTAAACAATAATGAAGGACCGACTCTTTTAGAATCTTCTAAACACAAAGATTACTTTTACGTGTTAATGCCTATAAGAGGAAACTAAAATGTGGATAGACCTTTCTTATTTAATAAAAAAAAGAGAAAGTCATTATGAGGACAATAAAAATGATGCCCAGTTGCCTGTAGTTTGGAGCGAGACAATAAAAAACGTTCATCCGGAACTCGCTTCTTTTACTCAGTATAAAGAAATAAAAAAAGACACACTTTATATTCAAGTAAAAGACAGTTTTTTATTAAGTGAATTAGAGGCGCGCAAAGAGGATATAAGGTATGAAATAAATAAAAAAATAGAAAAACCTATTAGTCTTATAAGATTTACAATATAAAATTACTCTATTTTAAATATAAAACTACTTTTACCTGTATTGGTAAGAGTGTCAAAAACTTCCACTAAAATTTGGTGGGAGTTATTTTTTTGAAGGTCCTGTAAGGATATGTTTTTTGTTATCTTTACCGAATATATTCCTGTATTGGAATACGTATTTCTTAATATCTCTTCTCCGTTTAAGTACACAAAAGATTTTTCAAGAGGATTATTAGAGTTTATCTGTATATCAAGAAACATCGTTTCTTCTTCAGAAAAAGAACGTTTGGATGGGCTTAAGTATGAAACAATAAAAGGCCCTACAATTTCTGTTGGTATTTCTTCGTCTGTAAAATCTCTCTCATCTGTTTCGGTGTCTGAATCTAAATTATTTAATATTGCCCAATTTCTTACAGCGTCCTCCCAGTTTTTATATTGGGGGTTTGAGTTTGGATTGTTTGGATTATCACCTAAAGGATTATTCAAAGATATATAGTGCAATATGTTGTGGTATCCTGTCATAACACCATCCAATACCGGTTTGTTTGTTTTCTCTACCATTGGACGTATAAAAGACCTCTCGTTGTTTATAGAGGGGAGAGAAAAGTAAGAACCTCTTCCTTTAAATTCGGATGACTCCACAGATTTTTTTTGATAAACTTTGCGCATAAAACTATTCCATATAGGAGCTGCCGCTTGTGACCCGGGAGCTTGATACATTGTTGCGTTGTTGTTATTTCCAACCCAAACACCGGCAGCAATGCTTGGGGTATATCCAACAGTCCAAGCATCTCTGTAGTCCTGTGTTGTGCCGGTTTTCACTGCAACACTTAAGCCCGGAATAACTAAACTGTTTTGTTCGCCAAAAACCCTGGAACGATAATCATTTATGCTTAGAATATGATTGATTTGGTCTGCGATATTTTTTTCTAAAACCTGCTGACTGTTTTTAGTATGCTCTTCTAATATTTTCCCGTTTTTGTCCTGGACACGCAAAATCATTGTTGCGGGGTTGCGTTCTCCGCGTGCGGCAAAAACACCAAAAGCAGATGTTTCCTCAAGAAGGGTAACATCACCTCCTCCCAGTACCAAAGAAAGACCGTAACGAGAGCTTTCTTGAAGACTCTCTATTCCCATTTCATTAGCTAACTTTATGGTGTCATTTATACCAGCTAAATATAATACTTTTACAGCGGGGACATTTCTTGATTGTGCCAAAGCCTCCTTGAGAGTGATTTTCCCGAAGTATTGAAGGTCATAATTTCTTGGATGGTAACAATTTAAACCGGAATCTTCTTTTTCCTGATTTGCAGAAGAAGAACAGTTTGGATTAAATTCCGTAAGAACATCAAAAACTAAAGTGTCCGGAGTATAGCCCTTCTTAAAAGCCTGAGCATAAGCAAAAGGCTTAAAAGATGACCCGGGTTGTTGAGGAGATGTAGATATATTAACCTGCGGATCAAATAAACACGCTCGTCCTGATGTGCATCCTTCGGGCTCTGATTTACCAAAATAATCCCTAGAACCCACCATCGCCAAGATATGTCCTGTATAAGGATCTATTGCCACCAGAGATGCGTTATGAGCATTGAAGTTTCTAATATTATAATTTGCACGCTCATCAACAGCTTCTTCAGCGGCTTCTTGAACAGTTTTGTCTAAGGTTGTAACAACCCTAAGACCGGCTTGCTGCACGTAAGACGGTCCGTACTTGTTTTCAAGATATTGTTTTACCTCAATAACAAAATGAGGAGCTTGTATGAAGCTTGCGATAGGTTGGAACTCTATCTCCTCGTTTATAGCTTCTGTGTGCTCCTCTTCCGTTATGTACCCCAAAGAAAGCATTTTGTTTAAAATATTTTTTTGACGCACCAACAGGTCTTCTCTGTTAGCGTTGTAGTAAGAGGGAGCGTTGGGTAGGGCGGCAAGTATTGCTGATTCGGCAATAGTTATGTCTTTCGCGCTTTTGTCAAAATATGTCTGGGCTGCAGCCTCTGTGCCATATGCGCTGTTGCCGTAAGGTACCTGGTTTAAATAGAGCATTAATATTTCATCTTTTGAGTATTTTAGTTCTAACTCTATAGCCAATATTGCCTCCTTTATTTTTCTTGGAAAAGTTCTTTCGGAAGTTAAAAACGCATTTTTTATAAATTGTTGTGTAAGAGTGCTTCCGCCCTGGCTTATGCCACCACCTTTTAGGTTTGTTACAACAGCTCTTGCTATTCCACGTATGTCCAAGCCCATATGATGATAGAACTGATCATCCTCGGCTACAATCGTTGCCCAACGCACATAATCTGCCATGTCTTCGTAGGAAACAACAGTTCTTTTTTGTTCACCGTGGATATCATACAAGACAACAGTTTCTGTTCTGTCCAGTATTTTTGTGGACTCAGGTACAAAAAGATCACTCAAAGCCTCGGGAGAGGGTAGGTCTTTAGAGTAGTAAATAAAGAGAAACGCGACAAAAACACACCCCAAAAAAAGAGCTAATCCAAACCATTCTAATATTTTCATTTTATTTCTCCAAAAAAAATCAAAGAAACTTGATATGTGGCGCATAAATACTTAATATGCTATTCTCTTAATAAATGATACCATAGATTTATATAGAAACTTATGGCAAATGTCAAATTCACAAAAAGAGACCTGTTGACCAGAGGTGTTGCAGAAATAATAGAAGAAGAAAGCTTTAACAAGCGCTTAAAATCCGGAAAAAAACTCCGCATTAAGTTTGGCATTGACCCAACTGGACCCAATATTCATCTAGGACACACAGTGCCCCTCTGGAAGCTTAGACAGTTTCAAGATTTAGGACATAAAATTGTTTTGGTAATAGGTGATTTTACAGCAACCATAGGTGACCCAAGCGGACGCAGTGAAGAAAGAAAAGTTTTATCGGTTAAAGAGGTTAAAGAGAATAAAAAAAGATACGTGGAACAGGTGGGTAAAATATTAGACATAAAAAAAATAGAAATTCTACACAACAGCGAGTGGCACAAAAAAGAGGGGTTGGAGGCTATGCTTCAGCTTGCAAGAACCGCAACTGTTCAACAGCTTACTGAGCGTGCTGATTTTACTGAGAGAATTGCAAAAAAGAGCGGTATTAGCGCTATTGAGCTCTTGTACCCATTACTGCAAGCTTATGACTCTGTTAGGGTGCGCGCAGATGTAGAAGTTGGCGGCATAGACCAAAAATTTAATTTATTAATGGGTAGGCAGGTACAGAAAAGATATGGGCAAAAAGAACAAGATATTTTTATGTTGCTGCTACTTAAGGGCACAGATGGTGTTAAAAAGATGAGTAAGTCCATGGATAACTACATAGCTCTTTTAGACGAACCGGGTGAGATGTTTGGAAAAACCATGACAATAACAGACGGTGAGATAGTAGAATACTTTGAGTGTGTTACACCCCTACCACTTGATGAGCTTGAAAAGATAAAAAAAGAAAAAATCACGGGCAAAAGGGCCCGCGATTTAAAACTTCAGCTTGCAGAGCTTGTAGTCTCTGTTTATTGGGGTAAAAATGAGGCCAAAAAAGCAAGAGATAATTTTCTAAAAGTTTTTAGAGAACAAAAAAACCCCAAAGATATTTCTGAGATAGAGGCAGGTAAAAATAGCAGTGTTGTAGATGTTCTTGTTAAAGCGGGTTTTGCATCATCAAAAACAGAAGCTCGTCGCCTTGTTGACCAGGGCGGAGTTTATCTGGACGATATAAAAATAGGGGATTATGCAAAAAAAATTCCTTTAAAAAGATCTATTTTAAGGGTTGGGAGAAGAAAAATAATAAAAGTCGTTGTTAAGTAAAAAATAGGGTGAAGATTATCCTATTTTTTACGGTTGCGCCCTTTTTGTTTTGTAAGACCCGGTCCCTTGACCCTTTTTTCGGGATTAATTATATATTCATAAACCACCCCGTCACCACTTTCTCCAAAGTGGTCTTTTAATATGGTGTCCGTTTTTTTGAATCCGGCACGTTTAAATGTTGTTTGTCTTTTTTTGTTAGACAAAGGAATCACAGCGTTTATTTTTAAATCCCGCTCTGTTTTTGATATTTTAATTAGAGCTCTAAGCATTCTCCTGCCCATGCGTTGCCCTCGATACTTGGGAAGTATTCCATACCTTGTTATACGCCTCACATCATCTTTTTTATAGTGTGTAAGATAGGCAATAGGTTTTCTTTCTTTGTTAATTACAACCAACTCTCTTTCAAGCACTGTTTTTAAGAATTTTTTAGGTGTTAACAGCGGTTTTTCAAGATTTTCTTTTTCAATTTTATAAAGGTTTTCAAAAATACTTTTTTTATCTTCTTTGGCAAATTCAGACTCCACGCTCCAAAGATATTTCTTTTCTATGTACATTACCAGTTCCCGCGCCACGTTTATGCCCGTTGCTTGTTCAAAACCCTCAAATCCTGGGAAAATATTTACCTCAAGAACATAGTATATTCCTTTGTGTTTTATAATATCTACGCCCGCGAATTCAGCGTTAAAAACCTTTGTCGCTTTTACAGCAACCTCCTGCATTTCTTTAGACATACTGCTTTTTTCAGCCTTTCCGCCGATAGATATATTTGTTCTGAAGTCGCTTCCGGGTGCCACTCGCTTCATAGCGCCGATTGCTTTGTTGCCTAAAACCAAAACCCTGTAGTCCTGGGTTATAGGCACATATTTTTGCACCAAAAGCTGTCCAAGCCCGAATTTTTCCAGTAGTTTTCTTGCAGCTTTGCGCTGCGTTATTAAAAAGACCTGTTTTCCCCCAAGACCCTCTATGCTTTTTATTATGTAGGGTTTTTTAAATTTGTCATATACGGATTTAGGTGTTTGTTTTCCTGTATACAAAAGAGACGGCACAACGGGGACATCGTGGGTGCTTAAAAGAAAATGCTGGAATAATTTATCATAAAAAGCCAGTTTTTTTGTTGTATGTTCATTAAGCGCGTGTTTGTGGAAGTGGTTTATATACTTTACAACTAAAAAATAGTGCCTGTACAAATGGCTTAACCTCACTTCACTTTCCTTCGCCGCTTTGGTTATGGGTGATTTCGGTATTATATAATCATAGTATTTCAAGTCTGTGCCGTTAACACGCTGTATTGATACCCCCTTTTTTCCAAAAGAAAAAACAAGCCCCCTCCAAGACATGTATGTAACAGTATGCCCGCGCTTTTTAAGTTCGCTAACGAGCCTCTTTACTGTGTAGGACCTCTTCTTTTGGTTGAACCCCAGTAAAAGTATTTTCATATTCTGTTATAAAAGAGTACAACACATGTATAAGTTTATCAAATTTTTGTTCACTTTCTTTTATTGTTTTGTTAATTTCAAGCTGTATTGCTGGTATCCCGAAATATTTGCGCACATAGTAGGTTAGGGTTTTTTTACCAGACCCTTTAATTTTTCTATAAAAACCGTTACTCAGCTCTTCAGCAGGGAAGTGTGAAGCAAAAGTGTTACAAAGCAACTTTTCTACATACTGGTCGTGGGGGTGTTTGTTTGGAATCATAAAATCATAATCAATATAAAAAGGTCTTGTTTTTTTCGCTCCATGTATGTCTATAACTAAATTAATACCCTCATTTTGTATGAGGTTTTTTACTGTTTTTTTGTATTTTCCGTAAATGCTTTCTTGCCAGCCATCTAAAGGGCCTTCTTCTGAGGCAGTGAATATTCCCCATGCGCCATTTTTTTCACAGAGCGTTTTAACGAGCTCATCAGCCCGTTTTTCAGCCATTCGCACATACGATCTCTCTTGTACTGTTTTCCTGATTGGTGCAGCATGGGGTGCCGAAAGCAAGACCGGTCCGCTTCCTTTTATTAGTTTAATATTTTCGTGCTTTATCATGGACAGGTTATGGTATAGCTTATTTTTCAGAAAATTGCAACATCTTTAAAGAGTGGGCGCAACTTATAGCTACAGCCAGGGCATCTGCGGCATCATCGGGCTTTGGGGTATCCTCTAAATGTAAAATCGCTTTAACCATTTCCTGGACCTGGTGTTTTTCGGCTTGCCCGTAGCCCACAACAGCCTGTTTTACCTGTAGGGGTGTAAAAGAGTAACATTTTTTCCCGTTGTTTGTTGCGGCAAGAAGGGCTATACCCCTCGCCTGGCTTACCTGCACCAATGTTTTTTGGTTTTTAAAATAAAAAATATCTTCTATCGCTACAACATCCGGATTGTGCTTGTGTATAAGATTGTTTAACCCCTTGTAAAGATCCTTTAACCTAAGAGCTTCTTCTGTTTTTGTTTCTGTTTCTAAAACACCGTACTCTACACATGAAATATCAGGATTTTTATAATTTATGACCCCATAACCCATTCTTGCTGTTCCAGGATCTATTCCCAAGACAACTTTTTCTTCAGTGTTGTGCATGTTTATTCTGTGTTTGTATAAATATCCTGAACATCATCTTGTTCATCCAGCGCTTCAAAAAGCTTTTCTAATTGGGAGTTTTCTTTTTCACTAATCTCTACAGTGTTTTTCGGTATCCACTCTAAACTTGCCTCCAACTCATCATAACCCTGTTTTTGCATATATTCCAACATTTTTTGTGTATTGTCAACGTTTGTATAGATATAAAAACTACCACCCATATTTTTGATATCTTCTGCCCCCTCTTCTATGGCTAAAAGTTCAAATTCCTCCTTGTTTTTTGTTAAGACCTCTTGTATGCGCAACACACCATATCTTGCAAATTGCCACTGTACGCTACCTTCACCGGCCATTTTTCCGTGGTTTTGGTTTAATATGTGGCGTACCTCTGCTGTCGTGCGGTTGCGATTGTCGGTTATAGCTTCAATTAATATTGCTGAACCTCCGGGACCGAGACCCTCTATTAAAAGTTCTACAAGTTGAACACCTTCTTTTGACTCTCCTGTTCCGCGTTTTACGGCCTGCTCTATTTTGTCCTTGGGCAAATTGAAAGATTTTGCCCTATCAATTTCACTGCGAAGCGCATAGTTGGTTTCAGGGTCTCCGCCACCCTGGTTCGCGGCAATTGTTATTGCTTTTGCCAGCTTTGCAAAAACAGCCGACCTTTTTTTGTCGGTAGCAGCCTTTTTATGTTTAATTGTTGACCATTTAGAGTGTCCGCTCATGTTTTGGGTTGATTGCCTACAATAAAGGGTCTTGTAGGTTATCCATAGAAAATCCAAGGTGTTCATAAGCTGACCTTGTTGCCATCCTTCCTCTCTGAGTTCTTTCTATAAATCCTATTTGCATAAGGTAGGGTTCATAGACCTCTTCTATGGTGTCAGTTTCTTCAAATGTTCCGGCGGCAAGAGTTTGAAGACCAACGGGACCGCCGTTAAATTTTGTAATCATCATTTCAAGCATTCTTCTGTCTGTTGGTTCAAGCCCTAATTCGTCTATTTCAAGCATCTTTAAAGCGCTTTTTGCCGCGTCAAGAGATATGCCACCCTTATTTTTTACCTCCGCGTAATCTCTAATTCGTTTTAACAATCTGTTTGCCACCCTCGGGGTACTTCTTGAGCATCTTGCAATATACAATAAAGCTTCAGAATCGGCTTGTATATTTAATATTTTTGCGGAACGCGTGAGTATTTTTTCCAAGTCTTCGTGTTCATAGAAATCTAAACGACTGGTTATACCAAACCTGGAACGCAGAGGAGCTGACATAAGTCCCGCGCGCGTTGTAGCCGCTATTAGTGTGAATGGGGGAAGGTCTAACTGTATTGTGCGGGCTGAAGGGCCTTTTCCTAAAATTATATCCAGCGTTCTTTGTTCCATTGCCGGATATAACACTTCTTCAACCATTTTATTTAGACGATGTGCCTCATCTATAAACAAAACATCATGCGGTGCAAGATTGGTTAATATGGAAGCTAAATCGCCAACCTTTTCTATGGCCGGACCGGAGGTTACTCTCATATTAACACCCAACTCTTTGGCTATAAGATGTGAAAGGGTTGTTTTTCCAAGACCGGGAGGGCCGTATAATAAGGTATGATCTAATGTTTCCTTTCTTTGTTTTGCGGCCGCTATGAATATCTGCAACCTTTCTTTGGTCTTTTCCTGTCCTATGTACTCGTCCCATGCTGCGGGCCTCAGTGCCATGTCCAGATATTTGTCACCTTTTTGCTCTTCCGGCTGTGTTTTTGACGATTCGGACACCGTATTTTTAGAAAAATTACTTGACATATTTTAGATAATCTGATAATATAGTGTATCTGTAGTAGTTTACTAATAAAATAAAAAACCTACCTTTAGTAATTGTACCAGAAAACACCCTAAAAATGTAGGCATTCACTCGTCCCGATTGTTTGATCGGGATAAGGGATATTTCTCAGTTAATGGATGGCCCGGCTGCATGGCTGGTCCATTCCTCAGATGTATTCCATATTATAGGTTCCCAAGCCAAGATTTGTGGTGAATGCCTACATTTTCAGGGTGTTTTTGTTTTTGCGATTTTTACAATGTACCCAGAACCCTTTCAACCTCTTTGTAAGAAGTTGTGCCCTCTAATATTCTTATAACTGCATCTTGTTTTAAATTTGTCATTCCCTCCTCTTTGGCCAATTGCCGTATTTCTTCTTCGGAAGGGTTTTCCATTATTTTTTCCTTTATCTTTTTTGTTGCAACTACTATTTCAACAATAGCTATTCTGCCTTTATATCCTGTGTGTCTGCACTCTACGCATCCGCCTGGTGACGGGGTGTGTATGGTCGCGTCGGGTGTTAAGGGAGAGTGAGGAATTTTTTCCGGTAAATCTTTTAATATTTTTTGAAATAGCTCATATTCTTCATCTGTTATGGTTTTCCCTTGCTTACATTCACCACATAGCCTTCTTACAAGTCGTTGTGCAACAGAAGCAGAAAGTGCAGAGGCAATGGTAGACGGGTCGCCACCAAGGTCTGTTAAACGCGGAGCAGTTCCCGCTGCGTCTATTGTGTGTAAAGTACTCATGACAAGTCTTCCTGCCAGAGCCGCCTGCATCGCAGCATCGGCTGATTCAAGGGTCCTTAGCTCGCTTAAGAGCACAATGTCAGGGTCTTGCCGTAAAATAGCACGCAGACCGGTTTCAAAAGTGTACTCCTTATGTGGGTTTACCTGTGTCTGAGTTATTCCGGGAAGATGATACTCTATAGGGTCTTCTATTGTAATTACTTTTAACTCTCTCTCTTGTAAAAAACGCAAACCTGCATACAGGGTGGTTGTCTTACCGGAACCTGTTGCTCCTGTGATGAGCAGAAAACCCTGGGGTTGTTGTAACTGATTTTTTAATTCTTTTTCTAAATCAGGGCGTAATCCAAGTTCTGAGAGGGATAATAAAAATTTAGGGTCTAAAACTCTTAAGGCAATATCTTCATTGTATTCACTTGGAATTATTGATATTCTGGCTTCTATTTCTCTTTCTTCAAATAGTATTGAGAACCTTCCTTCCTGGGGTTCGTCATGAACATTTAGTTTTAAGCTGGAAAGAAGCTTAATGCGCGAAAGGATTAATTTGTATAAGTGCTCGTTTATTGTCGCTACCTCGTACAGCATTCCATCTATTTTAAGCCGGATGTCTGTTTTTCCACGCTGGGGTTCTATGTGTATATCTGTTGCATCAAAAGCAAGAGCCGCGCTTATTAAGACCTCAAACGCATGAGACGCGTTTATATCTTCTATGTCGCTTAGAAGGATATTAATGTCGTTTATCTCTTTTAGTTTGCTTTTAAATCTTTCAAGTGTGCTTGGGTCTATACTTACAGATCCGGTTATGTCTGCCGCTTTCCCGGATGTGTTTTTTGGGTATTTCTCCCAAACCTCTTCAAGGCTACTGTGTGACACAACAACAAGACTTATATTGCGATAAGTTTTTTTAAGTTCATCGAGCGCCTCTTTTGTTTTGGGGTCTTTGGGATCCTGAAGAGCAACTTTTATAGACTCTCCCTTTTTATAAATTATAGCAATATTTGCTTCACGAGCTTTTTCTTCTTTAAACAGCATCATGGCCTCCTCTTGTATCGGTGTCATAGAAAGATTAGCATAAGTCATTCTGTAAGCCTCCGCCCTTTGTTGGGCGACTCTCTCCTCATCTTCTCTCTGAATGTTGTTTAAATTGTTTTTAGGGTAGAGCTCATCAGACATATTATTTACATACTATATTGATTTTGAGCTTAATACAATATTGACCCCCACATTAAAGTGTTGCAGAAATCTCTTTTGCAGCTTTATGTGTCGCGGTTTTTATGGCGTGTCCGGAGCGGAGCTGCATAATACATGAGGAGTTTTTTAGCGCCACACCTCTTGTTTTAGAAAAGTTTTTTAAAAAATCAGGACTTAGCGCGTGTATAAGAGCAATGTTTTTCCCGGGCGCATGTTCTATTCCCAGTATAATAATATTTGCCTGATTAAAATTATTTTTTAGTTCGTTTATTAAGGAGGCTCCAAGACTTTTATTAAAGCTATTTTTTTTAATATCGCTGTATTCAATAAAACTCCAGCCTATTTTTTTGTCTTCAACGTAGGAAAAATTAGCTATTACAGAACCCCACAATTTTATAGTTTCCATGGGCTTTGTTTTGTATAAGTGCTGTACTATTAACTCGTTTTTTGCTTTTTTTGATGTAAGATAGGCTGAAATAAAAAGGGTTTGTGGTTGAACATTCGGGTTTTGAAAATTTTGTGTTGAAGAAACAATCCCAGACAGAAGCGCTGTTGCAACAACATCTGTTATATAATTTGCATCTAGTTCTTTTAAGGCGCGAGTTAGTTTTTCTGAAGCCGTGTCCGGGGGGTTTCCTGAATGTATATTTAAAACATTGTTAGCAGTTGTGTGTTCAGGCATAAACATGCGATAACGCTCTTCGTTTGTTACACCCACAAAGACAGTGCCGTCGTGTTTGGGGAACTCTTTGTACTGCCCTTCGGTAAATTTTTGGATATTTAAAAAACGAAGCTGTTCAGGCAGGTTTTGACCTGTAAAATATATAGAAACATTTTTCCCCTCTTTTTTTGCGACCAGCGCCAAGGCATAAGAAGATACAAGGTTGTCTATTTTTTTATCATTGCCCGCAACAATGAGTATATTTTTGCAGGCATCTATAAAGTTTTTTAATGATAGTGAAAAATTATTCATTGTAATGTTGTTGTTTTTGGTTAATAATCTAAAATACAGGATATTGTCGGGCGTGTCAAAGCTTTTTACTTAAATAAAATTTATGAAACAAAAAATATTTAAATCAGTATCCGTAGAAGAAACTAAAAAAATAGCAGCACATGTTTTAGATGTTTTTTGGGATAAAAAAAGAAGCAATGCTTTAGTTGTCGGCTTAACAGGCGAGCTTGGGGCAGGGAAGACACATTTTGCGCAAGGGGTTGCAGAACATTTAGGCCTTAAGCGAAATATAACAAGCCCAACATTTGTTATAATGAAGAAGTATGGTGTTAAGAAAGAGAATTTTAACACCAAAAAATTCTCTGATGTTAACTACTTGTATCATTTTGACTGTTATCGTGTTGGTTTGTCAAAAGAAGTACAGGATATCGGTTGGGATGAGATAGTATCTAATCTCGACAATATAGTTTTGGTTGAGTGGGCTGAAAGAATTAAAACTATTATGCCGGATAATTCCATATATATATCTATAGAAAACACAAGCGAGGACAGTAGGGTGCTTACTGTAAGTTTTTAAGGCAGTATTCTCAAAAGACACGTTCAATATTGGACATGTCTTTTATTTGTCCGAAAAGTTCTAAGTAAGTGTGGTAAAATAAAGTAAATATATGCCGAACAACAAAAAAATATTTTTAGTTGTAGACTCTAACTCCCTTTTTCACCGCGCTTATCATGCACTACCCAGGTTAATGACCCAAAAAGGTGAGTTAGTAAACGCTGTTTATGGGTTTAGTACAATTTTAATAAAAGCTCTAAAAGATTTTAAACCGGACTATTTGGCGGCAGCTTTTGATGTTTCCGGACCCACATTTCGTGACAATGAATTCGATGCGTATAAAGCCACGCGAGATAAAGCGCCTGACGAACTTTATGCGCAAATACCCCGGATTAAAGAGATGTTAGAGGCCTTTAATGTTCCTGTCTATGAAAAGGAGGGTTTTGAGGCAGACGATGTTATTGGGACAATTGCCGCAAAATTAGAAAAAGAACATTCGGACATACACACAATTATAGTAAGCGGTGATTTGGACACACTTCAGCTGGTTTCCAAAAGTACCAGTGTTTATACAATGAAAAAAAGTGTTACCGAAACGGTTGTTTATAATGTAAGGGCCGTGAAGGAAAGGTTTGGGTTAGACCCAAAACAGCTTGCAGATTATAAGGGGCTTCGCGGAGATACTTCAGACAACATACCCGGAGTACCGGGGATAGGTGAAAAAACCGCTTCAATTCTTCTTCAAAAACATGAGAATCTGGAAAAATTATATGATGCTGTTGAAAAAAATAAAGAGATAGGTGTTAGCGATAGGATAAAAAAACTTCTCGTAGAGCATAAAGAACAGGCCTTTTTCTCACGAATGTTGGCTCAAATCCGTCTGGATGTTCCTATAAATTTGAGTGTTGAACACGCAAAGTGGGGTGGTTTTAACCCTGTAAAAGTTGAAGAGTTGCTTAAAGAGCTGGGATTTAACAGGTTGATAAGCAGGTTGGGTGAGTTAGAGGGCTTTGAGGCAAAAGATGCAGATTCGGGGGATAAAAAAGAGGGTGGAAGAGAAGCGCAGCTTGTGCGTGAAATTGAAGATGCCAACGAAGCGGGGCTTTTATCTGACTATTTGTATAAGATTGAGAAAGAGTTAGTGTCGGTTATTTTAAAAATGGAAGAAAATGGAATAAAAATAGATAAAAAATCACTTAATAAGCTGCGGGTAGAGCTGGAAAATCAACTTGGCGCTCTTGAGAAAAAAATATACAGAGAAGCGGGGCAAGAATTTAATATAAATTCACCTCAGCAGTTGTCGGATATTCTTTTTGAAAAACTTGAAATAAGCACCAAAGGCATTAAAAAAACTCCAGGAAAAAAGATTTCAACTGCAGCAAGCGAGTTAGAAAAAATAAAAAATACACATCCGGTGGTGGATATGGTTTTAGAGCAGAGGGAGTTGCAAAAAATGCTTTCCACTTATATACACCCTCTTCCGGAGCTTGCTGATGAGAATAGCCGCATACATACAACTTTTCAACCAATGGGCACTACAACAGGGAGGCTTTCAAGCAAGAATCCTAATATGCAAAATATTCCAATAAGGGGTGAGTTTGCGAAAAAAATTAGAAACACCTTTGTTGCGGATAAGGGCAATCTTTTGTTGGCATGCGATTATTCTCAAATGGAGTTAAGGGTTGCGGCACATCTTGCAAAAGATAAAAATATGATAAATGTCTTTAAAAACGATGAAGATATTCATATAAATACGGCCGCCCTTGTTTTTGGCGTACCCAAAAAAGAGGTAACAAAAAAAATGCGCTACGATGCTAAAGCTTTAAATTTTGGCATAATTTATGGAATTGGTCCTCGCGCGTTTGCTCAAAGCGCTGGCATAACTTTTGACGAGGCCCAGGAGTTTATTGATAAATATTTGAAAGTTTTTGATGGTGTTGCTGCATACATGGAAGAGACAAAAGAAAAGGCCTATAAATTAGGGTACGTGGAGACAATGTTTGGCAGGAAAAGGTTTCTTCCTGATCTTAAATCTCCAAACCCCATGCACCGCTCAATGGCGGAGCGCGCCGCAATAAATATGCCCGTGCAAGGCACAGCGGCCGATATTGTAAAAATTGCCATGATAAAGGCCTACAAAGACCTTAAAAACATAGACATACTTTTGCAGATACATGATGAATTGTTGTGGGAAGGGGACAGTGATACAATAAAAAAGACAGCAGAACACGCAAAAGATATACTTGAAAACGCGGTGGAGTTATCCGTTCCCTTAAAAGTGGAATATAAAATAGGCGAGTCTTGGGGAGAGATGAAGTAAGGTATTTATGGTAAAAAAAGAAAAGAGACGAGTTAAAAAACAAAGCAAATTGCGTACGCGGTTTACGTTTTTGTTCGCGGGGAGCTCACTTTTGCCTTTGGTTGTTATTATTAGCATTATGGAGTGGTGGCCCTATATTCTTGCGGATGACAATGCACTGTTTTTTGTCGGAGCACTTTTTGTTGTATCTATTTTGTTCGCGGTATTTTTTAGCAGTATTGCATCAAGGAGCATTGTTAAACCAATTGAGGACCTACGCAAAGCCGCAGAGCAGTATGAAAAGGGTAATTTTGATTTTCGTATAAGCGCGGAAACGCATGATGAGCTTGGAAAATTGGCGGAAACCTTTAACGAGATGGCGGAGAAGGTTACACAGATGTATGCGCGTGAAAAGTATATCTCTGATATGAAATCTGAGTTTATTTCTATAGCAGCACACCAAATGAGAACTCCGTTGTCCGCTATTCGCTGGACACTAAGTATTATTGGAAACGGGAGTATGGGTCCGCTTACGGAGAAACAGAAAGATGCTTTGCGTCAGGGCACAGAGGTTTCCGAGCACATGATACGTCTTGTTAATGATCTTTTGAATGTTTCGCGCATTGAAGAGGGGCGTTTTGGATATGATTTTAAACAGGCCTCTATTGTAGAGGTTGTAGAGGAACTCATAAAAGAGGAGAACATAAAAGCCGAGGAAAATGATGTAAAACTTGTGTTTCGTAAGCCAAAACAGAAACTCCCGGATATACTGCTTGATACTGAAAAAATGAGAATAGCACTAAGTAATATTATAGACAATGCTATTAAGTACAGCCTTCCCGGAAAGAGCGTGGACATAGGCGTGGGTGTGCGTAATAGTCAGATAATAGTAGCCATAAGAGACCACGGTATCGGTATTCCCGAAAAAGATATACCCCGTCTTTTTTCTAAGTTTTTTCGTGCGGAAAACGCCTTGCGTCTTCAGACATCGGGTAGTGGCTTAGGGCTTTATATAACAAAAAACATAGTTGAACAGCACGGAGGAAAGCTTTGGGCTGAATCAGAACAAAATAAGGGTTCTATATTTTATTTTAGTCTGCCTATTCATAAAGAAAAAAAGGGGGAGGTGGTGGACGAGAAAGAGTTCACAGAGTTTCTGGAAGACTTATAAAATGTGTACAAGATATATAAATAGTGCTTAGGGAGTGGAAAATAGTAATTGTGGTATACTAAAAAACATGGAAACAAAAGTACTGATAATTACAAGCGAAAATAATTTAGTTCAAGCTTTAACTCAGCAATTTGGTGTGGCTGGATATAGTGTAGATAGCGCCGCCAGTATTGAAGAAGGTTTAATGAAAATGAAACTAAATAAACCAGGTTTTGTTGTTGTGGATATATCGGTTCCAAACATTGATGGTGTAAGCTTTATACAACAAATGAAACAAGCTTCATCACTATCGGCAATACCCGTTATAGCTGTTTTGGGGGCTGGACAAGAAGGTCAAGCCGATGCGGTTAAGCAGTCCGGCGCTAACGAGGTTATAACTCGTGCAGATGTAGAGCAAGGGGCTGTGCTTCAGAAAATTCAGGCACAAACAGGCGAATCTGTCGTGCCAACTCAAGGTGTGGCGAGTACCGCTTCCGACAAGGATATAATAATGTTTGTTGATGATGACCCATTTTTACATAAGATAATGACGGAACAGCTTCAGGAAAATCCTAACCTCGAGGTTATAAGTTGTATGGATGCTGAAACGGCACTACAAAAGCTACAAGGAGTAACCCCGAATCTTATTTTATTGGATCTCTTATTGCCTGGGATGAGCGGTTTTGACCTTCTGGTTAAAATTAAAAGCACGCCGGAATGGAAAGATATTCCGGTTGTAATACTTTCAAACTTTGGACAAGAAGAAGATATTCAAAGATCAAAAAAACTTGGCGCTGCAGAGTTTCTTATTAAAGCTCATTGCGTTCCCGAAGATATTATCGCTAAAATAAACGAAGTACTAAAAAAAATACAGGGTGGAAGTGCGGGACCACTTGCATAATTTAAGATGTCAAAGGTTTCAAAAACTCAGTTGAGTATGGTGTTTTTCTTTATAACAGGACTAAGTGTACTGAGCGCTGTTTGGTTTTTGGATACAAAAACCGGACTATTTGTATGGAGGATTGCTAAGGTATTTTATTTTGCGGGTCTTGCGGCTTTTATTTTTAATCTTTTCACATCTAAAAAATAGTAAAAATGGAGATATCCGGCGAAATATCAAACATGCTAAGATTTTTAACCCAGGCCAGCCTGGCGGTTGCCGGAGCAGCGTGCCTTTGGGGGTATGTCTTTTCCAGAAAAGCTGCCACTGGGGATAAAAATAAGAAAAAATATTGGGATCTTTCAGCAGGATTATTTTTTCTTTTTGCGGGGAGTTTCTCCTTTTTTGTTGTTGGGTGGTGGTTTATGGCGTTGTTTGTTTACCCGACACTTATTTATGGACATGAAGGCGTGGTGCATACAACCCAGGATTTCATACGCGCGGGATTTCAGGCTGGCTTACCCATTGTTGTTTTGGCAACAATAACAGGGTTCGCCGGTATACTTGCTTTTATCAAAAAGGCAGAATACTTTAAAGGCATAGCTCATAAATTTTTTGCGGTTCAATTTATACTTTTGAGTGTAATTCTCGCGCTCTCTTCGTATACAGGAACTGTCGGTAGGCTCCAGTTGTCTTATATTTTGCACAACTGGCATTCCATCATTACTCTTGGAACAGTTGTTGTTGTTGATTTTCTGTTTTTATACACCCTCCACAAGGACTCACTTAAGAGAGTTTTATATCCCGCCTATCCTGTGATGAGCGCTTTTATATGGATTGGTCTTGGAATGGACTTTATAAGCTCCGGTCTTTTTAATAACTTTGACCCCATACATAATACACAGTTTGTGTTTAACCAGATAGTTATAGCTATAATTATAATGAACGGAGCTTTGCTTTCTGTGTATCTTAATGATGCTTTTACGTCGTTAATCAAAAAAACAAAAGTAAACAAACCGAGCGAGGCATTGGAAGAAATAGTAAGAATATCAGGATCAGTTTCCATAGTTTCCTGGGTTACAATTACATTTTTAGATTTTACGAGAGTGTATCTTGACTTAAACTATCTTTTTGCGATATATATGGGTCTGATTGCTTTGGCATACCTACTTAAACCAGCAGCTGAAAAATCAGCATCAAAGCTTTTTGCATGACTATTTCACGTAAAGACACAGTATTAATAATATTGTCCACATTACTCCTGGTTGTAGTCTCGGGAGTCTTTTATTTTGACCTCAATAAACCTCGCACAGTAGATGTTTTGCCGCAAACAGTGGTTAAGGAAGAGATAAAAAATGATCCACACCCACTTTCCGGTAAAAGGTGCGAGAACAGTACCACAAGACCTTTTGCTGTTATGTTGGCTGAAGACACCTCAACACGTCCTCTTTCCGGCATAGCAAAGGCAGATCTTGTGGTGGAAATGCCGGTCGTAAAGGACTCAATTACGCGAATAATGGCGCTTTACGCGTGTGAAGAGCCGGAAGCCATAGGTTCTGTCAGGTCAGCTCGGGATGATTTTATTCCTCTCGCCGCGGGATTTGACGCCATATATGCCCACTGGGGAGGTTCTTCTTTTGCCTTGAAAGAATTGAATAAGGATATTTTAGATAATTTGGATGCCTTAATAAATCCAAACAACGTTTTTTATAGAAAGAGCGGTATTTTAGCGCCGGATAACGGTTTTACGTCTTACGCCCGCCTTTTAGAAACCTCTATTTTTTTAGACTACCGCTTAAAAACTGATTTTGAGGGATATCCGGATTTAGAAGAGTCCAGCCCAGAGATAGATACTCCTTCCACAATTTTTATATCGTATCCGAAACCTTTTGATGTTAGTTATATTTACAGTAAAGATAAAAATGAATACTTAAGATGGCGTGGTTCTAAGCCTGAGATTGATGCACTGGACGGCTCGCAGGTATCGGCAAAAGTCCTTGTTATAATGAAAACAAGCACACGCCAGATTAACGCGGATTACAACGATGTAGATGTTACAGGAGAAGGGGATGCTGTAATTTTTCAAAACGGGGGAATGCAGAAGGTTAAGTGGGAAAAAAGCGTCGATTCAATATATAGCAAACTTAAGTTTTTAGACGCAAAAGGTAATGAGGTTCCGCTGGTTGCAGGTAATAAGTGGATTCACATTATAGATACATACACCCCGGTCTTGTGGGGGGACAACAATGTCTGATGAGTTTTTGCCCCACTTTTGGGTTGGGTTAAAGTTATCCACGAGTTATCCACAGAAAACAAACTCTTTTATCAAGGCGCAACTCTGCGCTATAGTTAGCTGTTTACAAAAAGAAAGTGTGGCGTTACACTATGTTTAGTTATTTACAAAAAGGAGGTTTGCAATGCCCAGGTATGAGCTCCAAAGGGCTGTAGGTGCCTATGGCGAGTGGTATACTGACAAGATTTTTAATTCGGAAAATGAAGATGAGGCGCGCAAGATTGCAGCGGACCATATAAGTTCCGCAAGAATGATATTTGGAGATAGAAAGATAAGGATTGTAGAAGTTGTTTACGAGGGCAACTTATATGGCTTAAATCACCCCATAGAAGATGATGACAGGTACTTGGAACTGAAGGGAATGCAGCTTGCCGAAGAGACCGAAATGCACCTTAGGGTGAAAAAAGGGAAAAATGAGCAAGACTGACAAAAAGAAAGAGGAAAAACTCGGAAGAGAAATTTTAAAAATAATTAATACCCACAAAAGCACGGGATGGTCATTTGATAAAAACGGAAAAACAGTAAATATAGGATGTAAGTGTGGCCGGAGAGCTCACAATTTAAACCCCGAAGACTACTTTGCCACTACCAAATCTCATAATCGCCACTTGGTAAAAGTAATTACCAACTTTGTTCTTACAGAGTCCCCATAAGGGACTCTGTTTTTATTTAAGCTGTATATAATATATACTAAATATTAAAGACTATATTTTTATGATAATACTTCTTCACGGCAAGGATACATTTAGAAGCCGTCAAAAATTAAAAGAGCTTGAGGTGGCCTATCAACAAAAACACAAAACCGGTTTTTCGTTTGAAAAAATAGACGGCTTTAGTACAGATATGAAACAAGTAAAAAACGCGCTTCAGAGCGGGTCTCTTTTTGACTCGTCAAAACTTGTGGTTTTAGAGAATGTGTCCGCAAACGCGGGACTTAAGGGTGAGTTTGCAGATTGGCAGGGTCTTAGGAGCTTTAAAGGAGATAAAGATAATACAATAATTTTATTTGAAAATTCTTCTGTTGAAAAAGATAAGGATTATAAAAAAATTATCGCCCTCGCGGATAAAAAACAGGAATTTAAAGAATTGGGCGTAGCGGAAACTGCGAGATGGTTTTTTGCATATTATGCTAACAGAAGTCCTGTGTCTCTGGATATAATAAAGGAAGTAGTTAGTTTGTGTAGAGGGGATATGTGGTTTATATATAATGAACTAAATAAAATACGCGCATATAGCCATGGGCGGAAGATAACAAAAAAAACACTGGATGCTGTGTCTGTTGGAGGTGCGGAGGCGCAAATTTTTCCTACAATAGACGCAATATTTAGAGGTGATACAAACAAAGCTTTTTATAATCTGCTTTTGCAGTGGCGCGCTGGAGAAGCTCCCGAATATGTATTTTATATGATAGTTCGTCAGCTTAAAATTATAGCCCAAGTAAAAGAACAAAAAGACTTAGGCGTTTCTCCTGATTTAATTGCAAAAAAAATAGGAGAACATCCTTTTGTTGTTAAAAAAACACTGAGTATTGTCGGCTTGTTTTCCTGGCCTAAAATAAAAGACCTCTACTCAAGGGTAGGGTCTTTAGATGTAAAAAGTAAAACGGGTCAAATTGATGTCTACTTATCTTGCGAACTGCTTTCGGCGGCGGTAGCGTCCTGATTTTTTGCAGAAACTTGGTTTTTTTCATTCCCGGATACCCTCCTTGCGTACAGAGACTTTCTGCGATTAGCCGTGTTTTTGTGGAAAATATTTATTTTTGTGGCTTTGTCTATAGCTTTAAAATAAATAGGTAGAAGTTTTTCTGCTTCTTCTTTTTTACCCTCCTTTAGAAGGTCATCTATTTTTCGGGCAGCTTTTTTGACCCTGTTTTTGTATTGGCGATTGTGCGCTTCCTCTTTTTGGCTTTTGCGCAACGCCTTTTTTGCATTTGGTAATTGTGGCACGTTTATTCGCTTCGCCTACCTGTGCGTTGACGCACGCAGACAGGCTCAGTCAAATTAAGAGTTAAAAATGAAAAATTAAAAATTGAGCGAATGTATTAGTTTAACTATTGTTTTTTACCACCCTTTAACTTTTTATGCAAGCCCTTGCGGAAAGGGTTGTTATAAGTTGAATTTTTGCGAGAACGGCAAAGGGAATTTAATAGCGATAGGTGAACTTTAAGCCGCAAATTAATGAGGCTTTTAATTGGACAAATAACCTACTAGCAAAAAGACGGCCGTCTTTTTGCTAGTAGGTTATTTTAACCCTTCAATAGTTTG
>JBBDKX010000039.1 GCA_040879145.1 Candidatus Spechtbacterales bacterium
GGTATTTTAACTGTTTTTGCTTATAGTTATTTAAAGAGTGAGTCTTTTGACTTGCCTGATAACAAGACAGATAAAATTAATATAGATTCTCGAGAATTTATGATAACAGACGATACTATGCACTCAATACCACTTGATGAAATACTTTCAGGAGGACCGCCAAAAGACGGCATACCCTCCATAGATGAGCCAAAATTTATATCTACATCTGAAGCAGACGAGTTTCTTAAAGACGATGAGATTGGTTTGGGGCTTTTTTATAAAGACGAAGCAAGGTTTTACCCTTTTCAAGTAATGGTTTGGCACGAAATAGTAAATGATAAGATACAAGGTGAACCTATTTTGGTAACATATTGTCCACTTTGCTTTACAGGTATTGTTTTTGAAAGCAAGGTGAACGGCGAGGCGCAGGAATTTGGCGTTTCAGGCAAGTTGTGGAAATCAAATTTGCTTATGTACAACAGAACAGGCGATCCAAATACGGAATCATTATGGTCCCAGGTGTTAGGCGAAGCTGTTGTGGGACCTGAAACAGGTACAAAGTTAAAAATAATACCGTCAGATATCGTTAGGTATTCGGACTGGAAGAATAAATACCGGGATACAAAAGTATTATCCCGCGATACCGGGCATTCAAGGTCTTATGGGCGGGATCCCTACGGTGGATATTACACATCGGACAGTTTTATATTTAACCCCGGGTTTGAAGACGAAAGGTTGCATCCCAAGGAATTTGTTGTAGGCATAGAGGTGGACGGCAAATTCAAAGCATATAAAGCAGATGTTGTAAAAGAAGGGGTTACGGAAGATAGTGTAGGCGGAGTTGGGGTAAAAATAGAAAAGAGCAGTGTGGGGGAGTTTAAATTTACAAAGGATGATTCGGGAGAAATAATCCCGCACATTAACGCGTTTTGGTTCTCTTGGGTCAGCGTGCATCCGGAAACCGAACTTTTTAAGTAGTTTGGTCGGGCAGGTCGTAGATAGAGCTATAAAAGTAATTATTAAATAATTAACAAGAAAAACTATGAAAAACGTAACTATATACTCAACACCAACGTGTCACTTCTGTCATGCAGCAAAAGAATTTTTTAAGGAGAACAATATTGAATTTACTGATTATGATGTATCAGCTGATGCAGAAAAGCGCCAAGAGATGGTGCAGAAGAGCGGACAAATGGGCGTCCCGGTTATTTTTGTAGATGACCCTTCAAATCCTTCAGAGCAAGCTGAGATGATTGTCGGTTTTGATGAGTCGAAGCTTAAATCATTGCTTGGAATTTCATAAGCATATGAAGATAAATACACAAAGCGGATATGTAGTACCGGTTGCGATTATCGTCGCAGGTGTGTTGATAGCCGGCGCGGTTTTTTTCACCCACAACAACAAGAATGTCGCGACAAGCAATAATACTGACCGTAACAATGGGGCTGACCATAATACAGGAGAGCAACCCTCTGGTGAATTTCGAATGCCAAACGAAAGCGATCATGTGCGTGGCAATAGTAATGCTAAAATTACAATTGTTGAATATTCAGATTTTAACTGTTCATTTTGTGCCCGTCTTCACCCCACGCTTTCAAGAATTGTTGAAGAAAATGAAGACGTGCAGTGGGTATACAGACATTTTGCGAATTACGCACAAGGTAGAGTGGCTGCTATAGGTTCTGAATGTGTCGCTAAAATTGGTGGAAACGATGTTTTCTGGGAGTTTTCAGACAGGATGTTTGAT